>NZ_JAAGPQ010000112.1:0-22869 GCF_017104985.1 Paraburkholderia sp. Ac-20342
CCGGCAGGCTGCTGCTGCTGCTGCGGCGCGGCCCAGCGTGCCGGCGGCGGTCTCGCCGCTGCGCGACGTGCGCATCTGGCGCGTCGCGCTGGGCGCGGGCGCATTGTGCGCACCGCAGATCGCCGTCATCACGTTCGGCACCGTGTTTCTGCACGACTTCGGCCGGGCCGGCGTGCTCGCGATCAGCGTAACGATGGCCGCCGTGCAAACGGGGGCCGCGATCGCGCGCGTGTGGAGCGGCACGTGGACCGACCGGCGCGGCAATCGCCGTGCGTATATGCGCGCCTGCAGTCTGCTCACCGCGGTGCTGTTCGCATCGCTCGCGCTTGCGACGGGGATCGCCGGTCTGCATCACGGCGCGCTCGCGGCACTGTTCGCGCTGATGATCGTGCTCGGTGGTGTGAGTGCGTCCGCATGGCACGGCGTCGCGTTCACCGAACTCGCGACGCTCGCCGGCACGAGCCGCGCGGGCACCGCGCTCGCGATCGGCAACACCTGTGTGTTCCTCACGCTGTTTGTGACGCCGCTCGTGATTCCGCGTCTGTTGTCCGTGGGTTCATGGCCGATGGTGTGGGCGGTCGCGAGCGCATGCGCATTGATCGCGCTGCCGGTGTTGCCGCGCGCGGCCTCGGCACGCGCGATGCCGACGGCGCGCGCCTGCGATGTCGCCGGATCGTGAGACGCCGGATCGTGAGTCGCCGGAACGCGAGTCTCACGATGCGCTTTTGAAGCGGATTCGGAACGGTCCGATTGTCGCGCGATGGTGGCGATGATCTGATAGCCGATTCGGCACGTTGGCGCGCAGCGGGAAGCGGCCCGACACGCGCGGCGCAACCAGGCGTTTGCCGCGCGAGCCCATCACCGCTACGACATGCGAGGTCCATCGTGACGACTCTCCGAATCATCCTGGCTGACGATCACCCGTTCATTCTGCTCGGCTTGCGCTCCACGCTCGCGATCCGAACGGGTGTCGCGGTCGTCGGCCAGGTGCACACTCCCGCCGCGTTGATCGCGCTGCTGCAAAGCACGCCGTGCGACGTGCTCGTGATCGATCTCTCGATGCCGGAACCCGCCGGCACGCTCGAAGACGGACTCGGCCTCGTGCAGTGCATTCGCCGCGACTGGCCGGCGCTGCGCGTGGTCGTCGCGACCGCGCAAACGGATCTCGACGTGCTGCGCGCACTCGTCTCGGATGACGCGGTGAGTGTGTTTTCCAAAGCGGACCCGCTCGACGAGCTTGCCCAGGCGATTGCGCGCAGCGCGGCCGGCGCGCGCTATCTGGGCCGCTCCGTCGTCGCGGCGCTTGGCCCCGTGCCGGACGACGGGAATGCACCGGCGTTCGCGCCCGAGTCGCAATTGTCGGGATGCCAAAGCGAAATCCTGCGCCGGCTCGTGTGCGGCGAGTCGATCGGCGAGATCGCGGTGGCGCTCGGCTGCCATCGCCGTACGGTCACGCGGCAAAAGCGCGCGGCGATGGAGCGGCTCGGCGTCGCCACCGACCCCGATCTGCTTGCGCATGTGCGCGCTCACGGCATGCCTTGCCTCGAATCGGATCAGCCGGCGTAGATGCGCGAAATCGTTCGCGCCATTTCAGAGCGTTCTTATATGTATCGCCGCCGAAATCCTCAATCATTTCGAAGATGCCGTTCACACGGAATCAGGCATCACGAAACGAACGTAAGAGGGAGCGTGAGACGATGAACTCCATTGCTGCGACAGGCATGCCGGTTCGAACCATTATCGCGGACGACCATCCGCTGGTTCTGCTGGCTATCGAGCACCTGATCGGCAACTATCCGGATCTGCAACTGGTCGGCCGCGCGGCGGACCTCAACGAGCTGTTCCGCCAGGTCGATCGCAGTCCATGCGACCTGGTGCTGATGGACCTCTACATGCCGGGCGCGTTCGACGGCGGCGGCTTTCATGCCGTCAGGCTGTTCAAGGAGCGCTACCCGAATGTCGCGCTCGTGATCCTCACGATGGAAACCGAGGCGTCGACGTTGCGCAGGCTGATGTCGCTCGGCGTCGACGGACTGCTCAGCAAGCGCGACCGGATCGATCTGATTCGCGTGGCGGTGGTGACGGCGCTCGCGCGCGAGTGCTACGTCGGGCCCGCAGTGCGCGCGCTGCTCGCCGACGTCGCCATGAGCCAGCAGCGCGACATCGTGCGCGCCACGCTGTCGCGCCGTGAACTCGAGGTGTTCACCCAATATGCGGCCGGCTCCGGCGTCACCGAGATCGCGGCGCGGCTCGGGCGCAGCGTGAAGACGATCAGCGCGCAGAAGCGCATGGCGATGCGCAAGCTGGCTCTCCATAGCGACGCGGAACTGTTCCGCTTTGCGTTCGAGCACGGCGTGGTGTCCGAGTGGCCGGGCCGGGGCTTCGAGTACGGGCCTGGCTATGGCGGCGAATATGGTCACGGATATGGCCACGAATATGTCCATGAGCATGGCCAGGTCTACGGTCGCGCCGGCGACCCCGAACCGGACTGGCAGCAGGACGAATACCCCGGCGACCGGCAGGGCGACGGGCAGGAGCGCTGAGCGGCGGCGATGTGCCGCGCAGCCGCGCGGCACTGGCATCACTATCGGCATGACCCGGGGAGCACGTTGCGTGCGGGCGTGCCGATGACAACACAACAACGGATGGCAAACAAGATCCAAATTGTCGTGGCGGACGATCACGACTGCATTCGCGCAGGCGTCAGACATCTGCTGCACACGCGACCCAATCTCGAAATCGTCGGTGAAGCGGCCGATGCCGACGCGCTCGAAAAACTGCTCGACACTTGCGCGTGCGATGTCGTCGTCTCGGACATCGGCATGCCGGGGCTCGACGGCAGTGGCAACGCCGTGCCGCTGTTGCGCCGTGTGCTGAGGCGCAAGCGGCATCCGCGCGTCGTCGTGCTGACGATGGTGAACCGCGCGCCGATGCTGATGGGCCTGCGCAGAATCGGCGTGACCGGCATCGTCGACAAACGCGATGCCGCGGCGACCTTGATCGATGCGATCGAAGCGGTCGCCGCGGGGCGGATTCATCTGTCGCAGCAGGTGCGCGCGGTGCTCGAAGCGGCGCAGCCGGACTTGCAGCTGGATTCGGGCACGCTCAGCGCGCGCGAGTGGGAAGTGTTCCAGCTCTACGCGCATGGACTCTCGGTGCATGAAATTGCCAGGCGCTTGCGGCGCAGCGGCAAGACCATCAGCACGCAGAAACGCAGCGCGATGCGCAAGCTCGGTCTCGAAACCGAAGGCGATCTCGTCAACTACGCGAGTCAGATCGGATTGATTTGACGATGTTTGACGTATGCGCGCAGCGTCTCGTGACAGCCCAATTCAGATTGCTCCTGGTTTTAAGAATATTCTGATTGGTCGTGGGTAGGCACCATTCAATAATGTCGAACCCGTCACGGTGTTATTCACGACTCGTCAAGCGTTGTGAGTAGCGCGGCGTTTATTTCGCCATCCTGATAGAAGGCGGTGAGGGATATCAATGCAGAGGTTTTCGTGCTGTCCGGCGGCGCCCTCTGCCCTGTATCGACACGAATGGGAGAGGGAATGGTCGCGCTAGGTAAGCGTCTGTGGGCCGAAAGCGTGGGCACCGCATGGCTCGTGTTCGTCGGGTGCGGGAGCGCCGTGCTCGATCCGGGCGGGGTGCTGCAAGGCAGTGGCGCGCTGGAAATGTCGCTGGCGTTCGGGCTTGCTTTTGCGACCGCGAGCTATGTGTTTCGCGAGACTTCGGGCGCGCATTTCAACCCCGCGGTCACGATCGGCTTCACGGTCGCGCAACGCTTTCCGGTGCGCGACCTGCTGCCGTATATCGCCGCGCAACTCGTGGGGGCGACGCTTGCGGCGGCTTTTCTCGTCTACGTCGCGAGCGGCCGGCCCGGCTTCGAAATCGCCGCGAGCGACTTCGCGGCGAACGGCTTCGGCGCGCATTCGCCGGCGGACTATCCCTTGCATTCGGCGCTCGTCATCGAGTTCGCGCTGTCCTTCGTGTTCGTCATCGCTTGCCTGCTCGTCGTCGACCGGAAAGAGCTGGCGCCGGTCGCGCCGCTCGTGACGGGCGCCTGTTTGATGCTTGCCTATCTCGTGTCGATTCCGGTCACCAACGGCGCGGTCAATCCGGCGCGTTCGACGGCGCAGGCGCTGTTCGTCGGCGCCTGGGCGCTTGATCAGCTCTGGTTGTTCTGGGCCGCGCCACTCTCGGGCGCGGTCGCGGCCGGCGTTCTGTTCTCGTTGATGCACGGCAACGCCGATCCGTCCGCGAAGTTGGTCGATGAGCGGGGTGACGTCGCGTGAGCGGTTGTCGAGGGCAGGCGGCGTCGTTGCGCGTGGGCTTGCGTCATGCGGTTGCGCGTTACGCGAATGTGCGCCACGTCATGCCGGCAACGTGCGGGCCGCGTCGCTCGTTGTGGCGTCTGCTCGCGTTATGCGTCGTGGCGCTGGTGCTTGCGACCGGCATCGCCAGGCCGTCTCACGCCGCGTTGCAGGCTCCTCGCGCATCGGTGTTGCCCCTCGCTTCCTTCACCACCGATTTCGCCGCGCATTCCACGAACTTGCCCGCCAGGCTGACCGTCGGAGTGCTCGCCGAAGGCTGGCCGCCGTTCGATATCGAGCAGGGCGGCCGGCTCACGGGGGTGAGCGGCGATCTGTTGCGCGCGCTTGTCGGGCCGAACGTCGTCATCGAGGCGAAGACGTTTCCCGATATGGCGCAATTGCTCGCGGCGGCGTGCGCGGGCGACGTCGATCTGCTGATGAGCGTCGCCCGCACCCCTGAGCGAGAGCGCTGCCTCAGTTTTACGGCGCCCTATTTCCGCGCGTTCGCCTCGGCGGTCGTGCGGCGCGACGACGACCGCCATACCAACCCGGCCGGACTCGCCGGCGCGCGGATTGCGATAGAGCACGGTTTCGCCCGCGAGCGTCTGCTGCACGAGGGGTTTCCGCGCGCGGCGCTCGTTCCGTTCACGACCACGCGCGAGGCACTGGCGGCGGTTCTGCGCGGCGACGCCGATCTCTACATCGGCTTCACGCCGGTCGTGCAGTTCGAACTGGCGACCGACGAGTTTCGCAGCCTGCGCGTGGCGTTCGAGCAGGGCGGCAAGGCACTCGACTTGCGCTTCGGCGTGCCGCTCGACCGTATTGCGTTGCGCGATCGTCTGAACCACGCACTTGCGTCGATGAATCCCGCCGAGGCCGCCGCGATTCGCGCGCGCTGGCTCTCCGGCAACTTCGGCGCCGCGCCCGAGCCGGCCGAGCCCGGCTTCACGCTGACGTCGCAGGAGAAGAACTGGCTGCGCTTGCTGCCGCCGTTGCAGGTCGGTTTCGACGGCGACTGGCCGCCGTTCAGCTATATCGACGACGCGGGCCGCCCCGTCGGCCTCACGGCCGACTACCTCGCCTATCTGAGCAGCACGCTGGGTGTCGTATTCAACCGCGCGCGCATGACCGACTGGCCGTCCACCGTCGAAGCGTTCCAGCGCGGCGACCTCGCGATTCTCTCGACGGCGTCGCGCCATGGCCCGCTTCTCGAAGGCGCCGAGCATAGCCGCGTCTACGAGCGCGATCCGCTCGTGATCGTCGGACGCAGCGGTGCGCCACCCGCGTGTTCGTTCGGCGATTTCGCTTCATGCCGCATCGTCATTCCCCCGCATGTGGCCGGCTCGCTGCCGCTCGCGTTCGCAGCCGTGCCGGCCGGACACATCGCCGTCGCGGCGAGTCTCGGCGATGCGTTGCGCAAGGTCGCGAGCGGCGAGGCCGACATCCTCGTCGGCAATGCGGCCGCCATCAATGCGCAACTCCAGCAGCGCTATGCGGGCGTGCTCGCGGTGCTCGGCACGCTCGGCGAAGCCGATTCGCTGTATTTCGCGGTGCGTCAGGACTTGAGCCTGCTCGTCAAACTGATCGACCGCGCATTGCAGGCGATGCCCGCTGCCGAAAAGCAGCGTATCCGGCAGAAGTGGGTGAGCCCCGTTGCCGCCAACGAAAGAGTCTGGAGCGTGACCGCAATGCGCTTGCTGCCGGTGCTGATCGGTATCGGCGTCGTGCTGCTGGTCACGTTGCGCGCCTATCTGCTGCTGCAACGCGAAGTCAGGTTGCGCAAGCAGACCGAGCGCGAACTCGCGCTGCAACTGAACTTTCAGGAGACGATGATGAAGACGGTGCCCTATCCGCTCATCGCGAAAGACCTGGATGGGCGCTATATCGCGATCAACGAGGCCTATGAAAAAGCGTGCGGGAAGCGCCGCGACGCGGTACTCGGGCGCACCACGGCGGAAGTGGGAACCTGGGGCGGCGAGAACAGCCGCAAGCTCGACGAGATGACGCGCGAGATTCTCCGCGGCGGCAGTCTCGCGAAGGTCGAACTGCAGTTCGAGGACGAGGCAGGCGAGACGCGGCACGGCTTCTTCTGGACGAGTGTTTGCCGCGGCAGCGACGGCCAGCCGGTCTGCGTGCTCGGCACGATGGTCGACGTCACCGACATCCGCCGCGCCGAAATGCTTGCGCGCGAAACCGAACGGCGCCTGTTCGACGTGACGCGCTCGTTGCCGGCCGTCGTGTTCCAGCTGCGGCGCAGTCCGGCCGGTGCGTATTCGTTTCCGTATATCGGCGGCGACACGCGGCATCTGCTCGGCGACGGCGAGGTGTCGCCGGGGCAGCATGGCTGGGGTGATTTTCAGCGTGTGTCGGCGCAAGACTGGCCGCTCGTGCTGGCCGAACTCGAGCGCTCGGCGCGGTGCGAAACGCCGGTGCACACCGAGTTTCGCCTCGATAGCGGTGGCCAGCCCAAGTGGGTGCGCGCCGAACTGGTGCCGCGCCGCGAGGCGGACGGCGGTGTCGTCTGGAGTGGCTACTGGGTCGATGCGAGCCTCGAGCACGCGCGCTCGGAGGAACTCGCGCGGGCGCGCGATCTGGCCGAGGCGGCCGCGCGCGCGAAAGACAGCTTCTTCGCGATGATGAGCCACGAAATCCGTACGCCGATGAACGGTGTGCTCGGTCTCGTCGAGGTGCTGGAGCGCACGCCGCTCAGCACGGACCAGAGCGAAATGCTCGGCATGATCCACGAGTCGGCGGGCGCGCTGCTGCAGATTCTCGACGATCTGCTCGACTATTCGAAAATCGAAGCGGGGCGGCTGACGCTCGAAGCGGAGCCGATCGATCTGCGCGAACTCGTCGATAACGCGGTCGGCCTGCTTGCGGGACGAGCCCATGAAAAAGGGCTCAAGGTGCGCGTGGAAATCGCCGCCGAGGTTGCCGCGACGTTGCGCGGCGACAGCGTGCGCCTGCGGCAGATTCTCTTCAATCTGCTCGGCAATGCGATCAAGTTCACGACGAAGGGCGAGGTCGGCGTGAGCGTGTCGGTCGCCGCGCAGGGCGGCGGGTCACGTCCATTGTCGCGCCCATTCGCGGAGACACCTGCGCAAACGCTCGAAATAAGCGTGCACGACACCGGCATCGGCATCGCGCCGGACGTGCAGGCCAGTCTGTTCGAGCCGTTCGTGCAGGCCGAATCGTCCACCACGAGGCGCTTCGGCGGCACGGGTCTGGGGCTGACGATCTGCCGCAAACTGATCGAACTGATGAACGGTACGCTTGCGCTGCGCAGCGAACCCGGTCGCGGCACGAACATGATCGTGCGGCTCACGCTACCCGTCGTCGCGCAACGCTATTCGGTCAACGGTTTGCGTGGCAAGCGCGGCGTCGTGATTGCCGGCGACCCGCGTGTCGGCCTTGCCTTGATGCATTTCGGCAAGGCGCTCGGGCTCGAGTTGCATGCCATCGTGCCCGAAGCGGCACGGTTGCGCGCGCCTGCCGCGCTGGCCGGCGTGGACCTGCTGTTCGTCGGCGAGGACGTGGTGCTGCCGGCGGCTATCGGCGCGAATACGCGCATCGTCACGCTGACCGAAAAGTCGAAGCCGACGGGCTACCGCATTCTCGACGACAAGGTGCGCGTGAGCATCAATCCGATTTCGTGGCGCGGTCTCGGCGCTGCGTGCGCCGCTGCGCTGACCGGACTCGCCGCGCTCGTGCCGCGCGCGGCCGGTGTGGCGCATGCGCCCGAAGGCGTCGCGACGCCACCCGATCGCGCGCGGGCCATCGCGAACGGAAGGCTGATCCTTGTCGCGGAAGATCACCCCGTCAATCAGGAATTGATTCGCCATCAACTGGCTTTGCTCGGGTTCGCCTGCGACGTCGTGAACGACGGCGCGGAAGCGCTCGTCGCGCTCGAACACACGCGCTATGGCTGCCTGCTCACGGATTGCCATATGCCGAATCTCTCCGGCTACGAGTTGACGCGGCGCATCCGCGAAGCGGAGGTGGCGCGCGGCGGCGCGCATCGTCTGCCGATTCTGGGCATCACGGCGAACACCGCACCCGACGACCTCGACCTGTGCCGCGAGGCCGGCATGGACGACAGCCTCATCAAGCCGACCCGGCTCGCCACCTTGCGCGACTATCTGAGCCGCTGGTTCGGCACCGACAGTGCGTGGCAGGGGCAGGCCGCGCCGGCCGACGCGGTTGTGGTCACAGGGGCGACAGCGGAAGCGGTAGAGGCCCCCGAAGGCCCGACGGTTCAACCGGGCCTTCGACGACAGGAGCCGTTCGTACCGGTCGACCTCGCACACATGATCCAGCTGTGGGGAAGCGAATCGACGGTGAAGGCGTTGCTCGACTCGTTTGTTTCGTCCACGCGCGACGATCTGCAATCGCTCGCGTTGCTGCTCGAACGTGCCGAGGTCGCGCGCGTGCGGCAATGGCTGCATCGGGTGGAGGGCGCGGCGAGCGTGTTGCAGTATCCGCCGCTGATGCAGCTGCTCGAAGCATATCGTCACGGCATTGACATAAAGACGTCCGAGCGTTTGCGCGACGAGGGTTTTGCGTTGATCCGCGAGTGCGAGGCGCTCATGGACGGGATCGAACAGCAGGCGGCGTTGCTCGCGTAGCGTTTTGTCTCGTAAAAACGCGCGAATCAAACGCTATGGACGAAAAAAAACGCGGCCGAAGCCGCGTTAAAGATTTGGAGACGTCCTTCGATGAAGGAGTCACTTCTCGCAGGCAGAAGCATAACCGCTGTAGTCTCATTTATTCATTACAAATTGCACAATTAATTGTTTGAATAAATCGCTTAAAACAGCGGTGTCGCGCATTTGAGTCCCTTTTTCAGGGCTTTTTTGTCGAACGTGTGTACGTATTGCGTACTTTTCATCGCAACGAATAACGATGAACCGCGACGAACCGGCGTCCGGCGTAGCTCGATCCGCGCTTGCCGGAACACCCGCGTACGTCCACCGAGGCCCGCCGATTTGCACTAGTATGTGGGGGCTCCGCGCGGCCCGAAACGACACCGCGGCGGCGCGTCAAAGTCCGGAGAAAACCATGATTACGCTGCGAAAATTGAATCTGGCCGTGGTGATGTGGGCGCTGGCGTCGGGTGTGGCGCTTGCGGATACGGTGGCATTGAAAGCGGACCTCGAACCGTCGAGCGAGGTGCCGCCGCGTGTGAGTCAGGGGCACGGCATGCTGAACGCGACCTTCGACACGTCGACCCAATCGCTGCAATGGACCGTCACCTATGAAGGCTTGAGCGGCCCGGCGAGCGCCGCGCATTTTCATGGTCCCGCGCCGGTCGGCCAGAACGCGAAGGTCCAGGTGCCGATCGACAAGAACGCGCTGGCGAGCCCGATCAAAGGATCGGCGAAGCTGACCGAGCAGCAGGTCACGGACCTGATGGCGGGGCAGTGGTACTTCAACGTGCACACCGCGCAGAACCCGATGGGCGAGATTCGCGGGCAGGTCCTGCCGGCCAACTAGGTCCAGCGTCGGCGCGGGCTCGCTGCGGAGGCTGCGGTCCCGGTTGCGGCTTGAGCATGAGTTCAAGCCCAAGCGCCCGGACATGGACGCTCAACGACCCAGCCCCACCAAACCTCAGCAGGCAACCCGCGATTAGAACCCGCCATCCACCGGCATCGCGGCCAACGCACGTACCATGACGGGACATCATTGAAGGAGCATGTCCCGATGAGTTGGCAAAATGCGCTCGCATGCTGGTATTTGCGCAGGCACTTCCGGCCGGAAACGCTCAAGCCGCATATCGACGTCGAACGGGCGCGCGCGCTGACCTCGAAGCGCGTCTGGACGCCTAGCGTGCCGCGCGGCTGGCATCTGCGAGAAACGTACGGCGAGCACGATGCGCCATTGCGCGGCGAATGGCTCGAGCGCGCGAACGGCACGCCGGCCGGCGCCGCGGAACCGGTCGTGCTCTACTGCCACGGCGGCGGCTACTACTTCTGCTCGCCGGACACGCATCGCTCGCTGACGTTCGCGCTCGCGCCGCGCGTCAACGCGCGGCTCTTTTCCCTCGATTATCGTCTCGCGCCCGAGCATCGCTTCCCGGCCGCGCTCGACGACGCGATCGCCGCCTATCGCCAGTTGCTCGTCATGGGTATCGCGCCCAGCTCGATCGTGATTGCCGGCGATTCAGCCGGTGGTGGCCTCGCGCTCGCCACGCTGGTCGCATTGCGCGACGCCGGCGACCCGCTGCCCGCGGGCGGACTGCTGTTCTCGCCGTGGACCGATCTCGCGACGACCGGCGCGAGCCTTCTCGACAACGACAGCGCCGACCCGATGTTCTGCGGCGCGTCGATCGCGCGCGCGGCGAGCGTCTATCTCGGCGATGCGCCGGCCACGCATCCGTATGCGTCGCCGCTCTATGCGGACCTGCGCGGTCTGCCGCCGCTCTACATGATGGTGGGCAGCACCGAAGTGCTGCTCGACGACGCGCGGCGCGTCGCCGACAAGGCGCGCGCGGCCGGCGTCGATTGCGAATGCGAGGTGTGGAAGAACGTGCCGCACGTCTGGCCGATGTTCGCGCCGTTCATGCCCGAGGCGAACCGTGCGCTCGACCGCGCGGCCGCGTTCGTGCGGCGCGCGACGAGCCGCGCCGCGAGCGCCGCCCGCGCCGCCGATGCCGCTCAGTTATCGGGCGTGACGTCGAGCGTCTGATACGCGGCCTCGATCGCTGCCTGGCCATACTCGCGTTCGAGCCGCCGCACCGTGAAGTGCCCGTGCGCGACCTGCTGGAAGTGGTCGATAAACACCGTATTGACCATCGCGCCGAGCACCGCGCCGATCGCCGGAATCGACTTCGCGGCGATCTGTTCGCTGACCTGCACCGAGAAGCGCGCGGCGATCGCGTTGAGCAGCCGCAGCAGCGCCGCCGAGCCGTGCGTCGTGAAGCCCTTGCTCGCGATTTCCGACGACGCCTTCGACACCGCCTGCGCGAGCGCGCCGCGCATGAAGAAGTAGCCGAGGTCGGCGTCGTCGTCCTCGCTCGACGTGCCGCCCATGCCGAGCACCGTCAGGCATTGCAGTTGCGTTTCGATCGAGCTCAGGTCTTCGCCCTCGCTGCGCGCGATATCGCAGATCGAGCGGAACATCAGCGTGGTCGTGACCGGCAGCTCGACCGGCAGCGCGACGAGGCCGAACGCGCCGCCGGCCGCGCCGGTGGTCGCCACCGCGAACTTGTGCA
This sequence comes from Paraburkholderia sp. Ac-20342, assembly GCF_017104985.1. Taxonomy (NCBI): domain Bacteria; kingdom Pseudomonadati; phylum Pseudomonadota; class Betaproteobacteria; order Burkholderiales; family Burkholderiaceae; genus Paraburkholderia; species Paraburkholderia sp. Ac-20342. Next base: position 11,527 of record NZ_JAAGPQ010000112.1, read on the forward strand.
GCAGATTGTTCGGCTTGTCGGGCGCGAGCAGCTTGGCCGCGTCGCGCCGGCCGAGCGTGCGCAGCGCGATCGACAGACATTTGCGCAGCGCGGCCTGGGTCGCATCGGCGACCTTTTCGTTGGCGAACGCCGGAATGCGCGAGAGCAGCTTCTCGATCGGCGCGCCGACGATGCTCGCGAGCTTCATCGCGAGTGCGGGGCTTTCGAGCTGATGTTTCGCGCGCCGCAGCGCGCTCAGGTCCTGCTCCGATAAAGACGGTGTTGCGAGCGAACTCGGCTGCATGAGCCTCCCTGGCGTGGTCGTGTTCATGTTCATGGATCCGATGGGTCGGCTTGCCGGTGTGAGGTGTTGCGCCGGCACGTCACGCTTAGAGCCCCTGGCCGTGGTATGATTCCCCATTCTTTGACAAGTCAACTTTTGCTCTATCAAAAATGGCTGTCCATACCGCCGCCCACCATTCGAGTGGGCAAGTTTTACCGTTCCGTGAATCCCTGCTGGCGATGCTCGGCATTTCCTTCGTCACGATGCTGGTCGCACTCGACCAGACCGTGGTCGGCACCGCGCTGCCCACCATCGTGTCCGAGCTCCGGGGCTTCGAGCTATACGCGTGGGTCGCTACCTCGTATCTGCTGACCTCGGTCATCACCGTGCCGATTTTCGGGCGCCTCGGCGATTACTACGGGCGCAAGCCGTTCGTGATCGCGTCGATCGTCGTGTTCACCGGCGCGTCGGTGCTGTGCGGCGCCGCCAACAGCATGCTGTTTCTCGTGCTCGCGCGCGGCCTGCAAGGCATCGGCGGCGGCATGCTGGTCGGCACCGCGTTCGCGTGCATTCCCGATCTGTTTCCCGACTCGGTCGTGCGGCTGCGCTGGCAGGTGCTGATGAGTTCGGCGTTCGGCATCGCCAACGCGGTCGGGCCGTCGCTCGGCGGCTTTCTTACGCAGTACTACGGCTGGCGCTCGGTTTTCTATGTGAATCTGCCGGTCGGGCTGCTGTCGTTGTTTTTCGTGTGGCGGTTCCTGCCGCATCTGCGGCAGGTCGAGCACGAGGGCAAGATGCGGCTCGACTGGCCCGGCGCGGTGCTGATCGCGGTCTCGCTCGGCTCGTTGCAACTGTTCGTCGAATTGCTGCCGAAGCATGGCGTCACGCTGAGCGCGTTCGCGCTGCTCGCGCTGAGCATCGCCTCGGCGGTGGGATTGTGGCAGTGGGAAAAGCGCTGCCCGACCGCGATCCTGCCGGTCGACATGTTCCGTAACCGCAGCCTGTCCGCGCTCTTTACGCTGGCGGTGCTCGGCGGCTTCTCGATGTTCTCGCTGCTGTTCTACGCGCCACTGCTGTTCCAGGGCGGTTTCGGGATGTCGCCGAAAGACGCGGGGCTGGTTATCACGCCGCTCGTCGTGTTCATCACGATCGGCAGTATTGCGAACGGGCGGGTCGTGTCGCGCGTGAAGAATCCGAACCTGATGCTGTACGTCGGCTTCGCGCTGGTTGCGGTGGCCTGCCTCGGCGTCGTCGTCGCGACCCGTTCGATGCCGCAGTGGGCGCTGATGTCGTTCATGGTCGCGGGCGGCCTCGGGCTCGGCTTCGTGATGCCGAACCTGACGATCTTCGCGCAGCAGACAGCCGGCCGCGAGCACCTCGGTATCGCAACGGCGCTGCTGCAGTCGCTGCGGATGATCGGCGGGATGATCGGCACGGCGCTGACCGGCACGCTCGTCACCCACATGTACAAGAGTGGCGTGCGCAGCGCGCTCGACAGCGCGGGCGCGTCGCACTGGTTCGGCGATCTCGGCGATCCGCAGATTCTCATCAACCGCGAGGCGCAGACCACGCTCGTCGCCCAGTTGACGCACGCGGGCCACAACGGCGCGGTGCTGCTCGAAGGCGCGCGCGAGGCGCTGGTCTCGGCGATCCATCTGGGTCTCGCGATGGCCGCAGTGATTGCCGTGGTGTCGGTGTGGCAAAGCCGCCGCGTGCCGCCGATCAAGCTGCAGCGCAAGCTCGAGCCCGTGATGCACGTGGACTGATTTTTGGACTTGGCGTTTGACGGACAGACTATGGAAGAACAGGACCGCGTCGCCGTGATGCAGCAATTCGGCCGCACGTATCGGACGTTCATGTCCGCTTTCGAGGCGCAGGTGGGGCATCCGTTGCCGCGCTGGCGTATTCTGCTCGCGCTGCACGAGCAGGCCGGCGAGTCGTCGCAGAAGCGGCTCGTCGAGCGGCTGCGCGTCGATCCGGGCGCGCTCACGCGGCAGTTGAAGGTGCTCGAAGGGATGGGCTGGATCGCGCGCAGCATGGATACGCGCGACAACCGCGTGACCAACGTGCGCCTGACCGACGCGGGGCAGGCCGCGACCGAGGCGAGCCTGCCGCGCCGCAATGCGTTTCTGCACGACACGATGGCGGGGTTGCCGGACGATGCGCTCGGGGCGCTGTCGAGCGCGTTGAAGATACTGGAGACGCGCATCGGCGAAGTAGCAGCCGCACCGGGCATGGCGGACGCTACTGTCGCGGCGGTGCCGGAAACGGCCGGCGACGAGGCGGCGCAGCGTATCTGAAGCGCGCCGCGCGTTCACAGGTTCACCACGCGTTCGCCGTGCAATAAAAAAGGCTGTGGACCTCAGGGTCCACAGCCTTCGTTTTTTGGGCCGTCGCCGCAAGCAACGGCGCCGCGCGCTCGAATTCAAATCAGAAGAACGTTTCGATTACTTCCTTCACGCGATACTGCGGATCGACGACGAGCACCTGACGCCACTTGTCGAACGTCAGGCATGGGTGCGAAATGTCGAACGCGATCATGTCGCCGACTTTCAGATCGGCGCCGGCGGGAATCCGCAGATACGCGTGCTGGTCCATCATGCCGAAGATTTCCCAGCCTTCGCTCGCGGCGATGTCGCGCGGCGCCTCGCTGCCCGGGCGATAGTGGCGCGCCGGTTCCGGCATGCCCGCGTCGAACGCCGAGTCGCGCTTGCCGAGACCGATGATCGCGCGATCGGGCTCGGGAATCGACTGCACGTAAGCCCACAGTTGCAGCGCCGGCAGCAGCCCTTCGCCCATTTTCTTCGCGACCGGATTGCGCGCGAAGATGTCGGTCTGCGCCTTGCGGTAGACGCCGACGTCATGCGTCAGATAGCAGCCGGGACGCAGCACGACCTCGACCTTGCCCGATTCGGTGGCTTGCGCGAACTCTTCGGCGACCACGTCGTACCACGCCGACCCCGCGCCTGACAGCACCGCCGGCGCGCGCGCGAAACGGTCCTGTGCGACGAGCTCGCGCGTGACGGCAACTGCGCCTTGCAGGAACGCGCGCACTTCATGCTCTTCCTTCAGCACGCCTTCGTACAGTTCGACGCCCGCGAGCTTCAGCACGTCCGGATAGCGCGCGATCGCATCGAGCACCGCGTTGCGCTGCGCTTCATCGCGCACGCCGGTGCGTCCGCCCGGCACGCCGAGTTCGAGCAGCACCTGCAGCGGCTTCTTCACCGACGTGAAGAATTCGCCGAGCTGCTCGACGCCTTCGGCCGAATCGACGAGACAGAAGAATTCGAAATCCGGATTGCTGAGCAATTCGGCGATCATCATCATGTTGTGACGGCCGACCAGCTGATTCGCCATCAGCACGCGCGACACGCCGCCGTGGTAGGCGGCGCGCACCTGGTGGGCGGTGGCGAGCGTGATGCCCCATGCGCCGGTTTCGAGCTGGCGGCGAAACAGTTGCGGCGCCATCGTGGTCTTGCCGTGCGGCGCGAGCTTGACGCCGTATTCGGCGACGAACGCCTGCATCCACTTCAGGTTGTGTTCGACGCAATCGGCATACAGCACGGCGGCCGGCAGGCTCACGTCCTCGTCGAGCAGATTCCATTCGAGGCGCGCGGCGTCCGTGAGCTGGATGCTGGTGCCCGGAACGATGCCCAAGCCCTTGCTATAAGGATCTATCGTCGCGCCTTGATAGTTTGTAACTTTCATGTCTCCGTGCTCCATCGGCCAGTTAAATTGAAACGGGTTTGACTTTAGTATGTTACCGAAAGTACGATGTCCGGAGAAATGTTATTTAGTACCACGCGAGTGCCACGCTCACGCCGGCCGCCGGAAAGGCCCGCGCAGGACGTGCCGCGAACCCCACTGCCCGCCATGAACAGTAGCGCCGAACCGCTCGCTTTCGACATCGTCGCGCGCATCGCCGAATGCGCGCCGGAGTTGCGCTCGGCCGAACGCAAGGTCGCCGCGCTGATTCTCGACGATCTGACCGGCGCGTCGCGCGCGAGCATCGGCGCACTCGCGCAGCAGGCCGAGGTCAGCGTCGCGACCGTCACGCGCTTCGCCAAGGCGGTCGGCTGCCGAGACGTGCGCGAACTGAAGCTGCGGCTCGCGCAGGCGGCCGCGGTCGGTCAGCGCTTCCTGCAAGCGGGGGCCACCGGCGATGCCCCCGAGCCGATCGCCACGCGCGTCTTCGACGAACTGCAAACGGCGCTCGCGCACAATCATCAGTTGCTGCGCCAGGCGCCGCTCGCCGAAGCGGCGGCCGCGCTGCGCGACGCGCGCATGATCTACGTGTTCGGCATGGGCGGCGGCTCGACCGCGCTCGCCGACGAAATGCGTTTCCGCCTCGTGCGCCTCGGCCGGCCGGTCGCGACCTATCAGGACGGGCTGTTGCAGCGCATGGTCGCGAGCACGGTGTCGCGCGAGTGCGTGGTGATCGCGCTGTCCACCACGGGGCGCGTGCCGGAGGTGGTCGAGAACTGCCGGATTGCGCGCAGCTACGGCGCGACCGTGATCGCGCTGACCGCGCCCGCGTCGCCGCTCGCGAAGCTCGCCGACTGGCTGATTCCGATCGTCGCGTTCGAAACCGACTTTATTTACAAGCCGTCGTCATCCCGTTACGCGATGATGATGGCGCTCGATGTGCTCGTCACCGAACTTGCCGTCAGTCAGGGCGACGAGAGCCGGGAACTGCTGCGCCGCATGAAGCACGCGCTCGACGCGCACCGCGGCGGCGGCGATCGACAACCCTTAGGGGACTGATAGGAGACTGATCCATGCATTCGCACCCCGAAGCCGCCGACACGCTGATCGTCGGCGCGCAACTGTACGACGGCACGGGCGCGCCGCCCGTCGAGCGCGACGTGGCGATCCGCGACGGGCGCATCGCCGCGATCGGCAATCTGTCGAACTGGCTCGCCGAAGAGGTGATCGAGGCCGACGGCCGGGCGCTCGCGCCGGGCTTCATCGACGTGCATACGCATGACGACACGCACGTGATTCGCTCGCCGCAGATGCTGCCGAAGATCACCCAGGGCGTGACGACGGTGATCGTCGGCAATTGCGGGATCAGCGCGTCGCCGGTGTCGCTGAAGGGCGATCCGCCCGACCCGATGAACCTGCTCGGCGAGCGCGACGCGTTCCAGTACCCGACCTTCGCCGACTACGTAAGCGCGGTGAACGCCGCGCGGCCGGCCGTGAACGTCGGCGCGCTGATCGGCCACACGGCGCTGCGCAACAACCAGATGGACCGGCTCGATCGCGCGGCGACGCGAGAGGAAATCGAAGGCATGCGCGCGCAGCTCGAGGAAGCGCTCGCGCATGGCGCGCTCGGCTTGAGTTCGGGGCTTGCGTACGGTTCGGCGTTCGCCGCGCCGACCGAGGAAGTGATGGCGCTCGCCGAACCGCTCGCCGCGGCGGGCGCGCTCTACACGACGCATATGCGCACCGAGTTCGACGCGATTCTCGACGCGATGGACGAGGCTTACCGCGTCGGCCGCCATGCGCGCGTGCCGGTCATCATTTCGCATCTGAAGTGCGCGGGGCCGTCGAACTGGGGGCGCAGCGTCGAGGTGTTGAAGTCGCTCGAAGGCGCGCGCGGCCGGCAACTGGTCGGCTGCGACTGCTATCCGTACAACCGCAGTTCGTCGACGCTCGATCTGAAGCAGGTCACGGGCGATATCGACATCACGATCACGTGGTCCGAGCCGCATCCGGAGATGGCCGGCAAGCTCATCAAGGAAGTCGCGGCAGAGTGGGGCGTCTCGCAGCAGGAAGCGGGCAAGCGCCTGCAACCGGCGGGCGCGGTCTATCACAACATGTCCGAAGACGACGTGCGGCGCATCCTCTCGCATCCGGCGACGATGGTCGGCTCGGACGGCCTGCCGAACGATCCGCTGCCGCATCCGCGGCTGTGGGGCGCGTTTCCGCGCGTGCTCGGCCACTATGCGCGCGATGCCGCGCTGCTGCCGCTCGAAGAAGCGGTACGCAAGATGACGAGCCTGTCCGCGCGCCGCTTCGGTCTCGCGGAACGCGGCGAAGTACATGTCGGCTATCACGCCGACCTCGTGCTGTTCGACCCGGCGAAAGTGCAGGACACGGCGACGTTCGAGCAGCCGCAGCAGGCGGCCGCCGGTATCGACGCGGTGTGGGTCAACGGCGTGCTGTCGTATCGCGACGGCGCGGCGACGGGCGAGCGGGCCGGCCGGTTCGTCACGCGCGGCGCGCCGTCGCAGGGCGATGCGCAGGGCGCGTTCTAAATTTTTCGATTGATGGCGGCATGCGCAGCGAGGGCGCCGCGCATGCCCGACTTTTTTTAAGGAGTATGATGATGAAGCGATATGGCGTGGAAGGCGGAAAAGGAACGGGTGGTCAGCATATGCCGTTCGCCCGTGCGGTCGAAGCGGACGGGTGGCTGTTCGTATCGGGGCAGACGCCGATGGAAAACGGCGAGGTGATCAACGGCGGCATCGTCGAGCAATCGCACAAGGCGATCCAGAACGTGTTCGCCATCCTCGAGGAAGCGGGTTACGGTGCCGAGCACGTCGTGCGTTGCGGCGTGTGGCTCGACGATCCGCGCGACTTCGCTTCGTTCAACAAGGTGTTTCGCGAGTACTTCGGCGAGAATCCGCCGGCGCGTGCGTGCGTGGTGTCGTCGATGGTGATCGACTGCAAGGTCGAGGTGGATTGCGTGGCTTATAAGAAGCCGGCGGCCTGATCTGGCACCCGACTGAAGGCCTCAAATATGACGAGGGCGCGGCAGGCTGTGATGGCGCTGCTGCGCCCTCGTCGCGTTGACCTGCCGCCGCGTTTTGCCGTGCGCGCGCGTTGGCGTTATTGCCGCGCGAGCCGCATGTTGTCCGGCATCGGCAGGTTGTAGTTGGTGCGGAACGGGTTGATGTCGAGCCCGCCGCGCCGCGTATAGCGCGCATACACCGCGAGCTTCAGCGGTTTGCACATCTTCATGATGTCGACGAAGATCCGCTCGACGCACTGCTCGTGAAAGCCCGTGTGATTGCGGTACGAAATGATGTAGCGCAACAGGCTCGCATGATCGATCTGCGGGCCGGCGTAGTGAATCTGCACGCTGCCCCAGTCGGGCTGGCCGGTCACCGGGCAGTTCGACTTCAGCAGGTTCGAGAACAGCGTTTCCTCGACCGGCGCCTCGTCGTGCGCCGCGCTCAACAGCGACGCGTCCGGCTGATAGACGCTCGCTTCGAGATCGAGCCGATCGAGCGACAGGCCGTCGAATTCTTCCATTTTCAGCTTGCCGAATTCGTGCGGCGTGTGCAGATGCACCGACACCGTCGCGCCGCACGATGCGGACACGTCGCGCCTGATCGTGTCGCGCACACTTTCGGCCGAGTCGAACGCGGTCTGCGCGAACGAGCCGAGATAGAGCTTGAACGATTTCGACTCGACGATGTTCGGCGAGTCGGCCGGCACGAAGAACGTCGCGACCGCGATCTGCGGCTTGCCGCGTGTGTTGAGCCACGACAGCTCGTAGGCGTTCCAGATGTCGGTGCCGAAAAACGGCAGTCGCGCGGTAATGCCGATCGCCTCGCGCGCATGGCTGCGCGCAATCGGAAACAGCAGCGTCGGATCGTATTGTTCGGTGTAAGTCGAGGACTTGCCGAGCGGAGATTGTTCGGGTGTCATGATGCGTTCACGATGCCACTCATCACATGCCCGGTCGCCGTTACGACGCGGGCCGATTCGCAGTGGCCGATCTGGTCGTCGAAGAAAAAGTCGGGCTCGAATTCGCGCAGGAAGGCGCTTTTATCGAGGCCGCCGAGGAACATCGCTTCGTCGATTTCGATGTTCCATGCCATCAGGGTGCGGATCGCGCGCTCGTGCGCGGGCGCCGAGCGCGCCGTGACCAGCGCCGTGCGAATACGCATCGGCGCGGCCGCGTCCGCGAGTTTCTGCAGCCGGTGTAGCGCTTCGAGCAGCGGCTTGAGCGGACCGTCCGCGAGCGGCAGGTGCTTGTTGTCGATCTCGTGACCGACGAATGCGCGCAGGCCGTCCTGCTGGAAGATGCGCTCGGCCTCGTCGGAAAACAGCACCGCGTCGCCGTCGAACGCAATGCGGATTTCATCCGGGTACTTGCTCGCCATTTTCGCCGATTCCGGCAACACGCGCGCGGCCGGAAAACCCGCGGCGAGCGCATCGCGCACGTCCTGCTGATTCGCCGACAGGAACAGCGACGCGTTCAGCGGCTTCAGATAACCGAACGGCGCGCGCCCGCGCGTAAACACGCCGCGCTCGATCGCGAGCCCATGTTCGCGGCAGGAGTGAAACGCGCGCAGTCCGCTGATCGGATCGCTGCGCGACAGGATCACGACTTCGACGCGATGGCCGCCCGCGTTCAACGCGAGCAGCTTGCGGATCAGCGGAAACGCCACGCCCGGTTTAGCGGGCACGTTCAGGCGCTCGCGCTGCAATGCTTCGTAGGCCCTCAGGTCGCCGGCCTCGTAGACGTGGTTCTCTTCCTCGAAGTCGAACAGCGCGCGCGACGAGATGGCGACCACGAGTTTGTCGGCGAGTGACAGCGCCATCGGTGCGTTCCGGTTCAGAGAGGTCAGGCGAGGAAGAGGCGATAGACCGGGTTTTTCGTTTCTTCCCAGCACGGATAGCCGAGCGTTTCGATGAAGCGCTCGAACGCGGCGTGGTCGCTCTCGGGCACCTGGATACCGACCAGGATCGAGCTGTAGTCCGCGCCCTGGTTGCGATAGTGGAACAGGCTGATGTTCCAGTTCGGCGCCATCGACGAGAGGAATTTCATCAGCGCGCCCGGGCGCTCCGGGAATTCGAAGCGGAACAGGCGCTCGTCGAGCGCGAGCGGCGAGCGGCCGCCCACCATGTAGCGGATATGCTGCTTCGAGAGTTCGTCGAGCGTGAGGTCGACGGTGGCGAAACTGTGGGCTTCGAACGCGCCCGCGATCTGCGCCGACTCGCTGCGGTTGCGGATCTGCACGCCGACGAAGATGTGCGCCGAATTGGCATCCGCGATCCGGTAGTTGAATTCGGTGACGCTGCGCGTGCCGACCAGTTCGCAGAAGCGTTTGAAGCTGCCGCGTTCTTCGGGGATCGTTACGGCGAACACTGCTTCGCGCGCTTCACCGACTTCCGCGCGCTCGGCGACGAAGCGCATACGGTCGAAGTTCATGTTCGCGCCCGAGGTGATCGCGATCAGCGTCTGGTTCTCGATGCCCTCCCGTTCGGCATACTGCTTGGCACCGGCCACCGCCAAGGAACCGGCCGGTTCGAGCACGCTGCGCGTGTCCTGGAACACGTCCTTGATCGCCGCGCACAGTGCATCGGTATTCACGAGCAGCACTTCGTCGAGATACTCGCTGCACAGGCGGAAGGTTTCCTCGCCGACGAGCTTGACCGCCGTGCCATCGGAGAACAGGCCCACTTCGTTCAGCGTCACGCGCTCGCCCGCTTTCAACGACGCCGCCATCGCACATGAATCGTCGGTCTGCACGCCGATCACCTTGATCTCGGGGCGCACCGATTTCACGTACGCCGCCACACCGGCCGCGAGCCCACCGCCGCCGATCGGCACGAAGATCGCGTGGATCGGGCCCTGGTGCTGGCTCAGGATTTCCATCGCCACGGTGCCCTGGCCCGCGATCACATACGGGTCATCGAACGGATGCACGAAGGTCAGGCCACGCTCTTCCTGCAGTTTGACCGCGTGACCATACGCATCGCTATACGACTCGCCGGACTGCACGACCTCGACGGTCGGGCCGCCATGCGTGCGGATCGCGTCGACCTTCACCTGCGGCGTCGTGACCGGCACCACGATGATTGCCTTCACGCCCATGCGTGCCGCCGACAACGCCACGCCCTGTGCATGATTGCCCGCCGACGCGGTAATCACGCCGCGTTGCAGCGCTTCGGCCGGAATATGCGCCATCTTGTTGTATGCGCCGCGCAGCTTGAACGAGAACACCGGCTGGTTGTCCTCGCGTTTCAGATAGACCGGATTGCGCAGCCGCGCCGACAGGTTCGGCGCGTGTTCGAGTTCAGTCTCGCGCGCCACGTCGTAGACGCGCGCGGTCAGGGTCTTTTTCAGGTAGTCGTGGGAAGCCATGCGGGTGGCGCGGTGCGCTGTGTCAGACGGGAAAACGTCAATGATAGCGCCAACGGTGTTTGCTCTGGCCTTTCCGCGTGCCGCGCCGCCGCGCGGCCGTGACCATCCGGCAACTTGGCCGCAAGCGGTATCGAGGCCGCACGCATCGGGTTCGCCAACCGTCCGGTCGGTAAGTCAACCGCGTGTGAAACGCCCGCCGATTCGCCTCGAAAACGCCCGGGCCGCCGCCATCGCCCCGACTTCCACCGTCAACGCATGGCGGCATCATGCGGTAGAATTCCGGTTTGGAATAAGGATCGGAAGATGCACTGGCAGCCTCGGATCGCCCACTTGATGCCCGTCCCGCGCGAGTCTTGTCCCGCGGCGGAGCGTCACGTCCGCCACGCACGATCGTGTAGCTGTATCTGAGTGCCGCGAAGCGACTGGCGTGGGTAGGCCGCCGGTCGTGCTCGCTCCCCTTCCCCTAGAAAGAAGATTTCCAGGCATTGCGCCCCACGCGCACCGTCAGCCGACGCCTCGTCATTACGAGCGCGCCCGGTTGATCTACCGAGTCGTCCAAACATGAACGCACCTCAAGTTTTCGATCCGCACGGCGCCGCCGCTGCGGTGGCTGCCGATCCCGAAGCGCGTCTGCGCGAAATTCCCTATAACTACACGTCGTTCTCCGATCGCGAAATCGTCATCCGCCTGCTCGGCAACGATGCGTGGGACGCGCTCGCCGAACTGCGCGCCGAACGCCGCACCGGCCGCTCGGCGCGCATGCTCTACGAAGTGCTCGGCGACATCTGGGTCGTGCGCCGCAATCCGTATCTGCAGGACGATCTGCTCGACAACCCGAAGCGCCGCGCACTGCTGATCGAGGCGCTCAATCACCGCCTCGCCGAAATCGAGAAGCGCCGCCGCGCCGATCTGCGCGACCATGGCGACGAAGCCGGCGTCGAGCGCGCCGCGCGCGTCGAAACACTCGTGCAGGCCG
>NZ_JAAGPQ010000113.1:0-22530 GCF_017104985.1 Paraburkholderia sp. Ac-20342
TCGGCACCGCCGCGTTGCGCCGATAGCTGTGCCGGCATCCGCGTCGAACCATGCGCCGATCCGTGAGCCGGTGCCGACGCCCGCGCCGGTGCGTGCCGCCGCGCGGGCGCAAGCACGCTGTCGCCGGCGATGGCACTCGCGAGCGAGCCGCGCACGCGTGCGCATTCGTCCTCGTCGGCGCGGCCGAAGCCGCGCGCGCCGGCGGCGACGGTCGGTGGCGCGCCGTTCAACGCCGACGACAACGCGATCGCATCGGTCCAGCCGAGCCACTGGCTCAGTTGATCCGACAACGATTGCCGCGATTCGACGGCATCGACATCCGCGAGACGGGTCAGTAGGCGAACGAGCGCGGAGCCGCTCAGAGCGGTGCGCTGGGGGGCTTGCAACATACCACCGGAAGCAAAAAACTCAGCAGTTTACACGCTGACGGGTGCGAGGCCGATCTCTTCCCCGATCGCCCCCCGTCCGCGAGACATTTCAAACATGCGTTCCGATGGCGCAAACCGCACCCGTAGCGGGACTTTTGCGCGGCCCTGGGGCTTTCCCAACCACGGTTTTTCGCCAATAGATCAGCGGGCCGATCAGCGTATAAGATAAAAGCACGCTCCCTTCGCCGCATCCTCGCCGTCCCCTGCCTTTCCAGGCTGCCGCCCTGTTCCGAGCGTCGAGAGCCGTAACCCGGCTGTGACCCGCAGTGACCCTGGACGAGACGCGCAGCCGCATGAAATTCGATACCGTGGTGCTCGGCGCCGGCATTGTCGGTGTGTGCGTCGCCGTGCATCTTCAGAAACGCGGACGCGCGGTCGCGCTGCTCGACCGCAAGCAGCCCGGCAACGAGACCTCGTTCGGCAACGCGGGGCTGATCCAGCGCGAAGGCGTCTATCCGTACGCGCTGCCGCGCAGGCTCGGCACGCTGCTGCGCTATGCGCGCAACCAGTCGCCCGAGGTGCGCTATCACGCCAACGCCATGCTCGAAACCGCGCCGTTTCTGTGGCGCTACTGGCGCAACTCGCATCCGCTGAAGCACGCGGCCATCGCGAAGTCGTACGCGACGCTGATCGAGCATTGCATCAGCGAACATCACGCGCTGGCCGCCGCCGCGGGAGCCAGCGCGCTGCTGCGCCCGACCGGCTGGATCAAGGTGTTTCGCAGCGGTATTGCCAGGGATGCCGAAATACGGATCGCCGAGCGCTGGCATCGCGAATACGGCGTCGCGTTTGAAACGCTCGACGCACCGCGTCTGCGGCAGCTGGAACCCGACCTCGACAAGCGTCTGCAAGGCGGCCTGCGTTATCCGGACTCCGACACGGTCAGCGATCCGAACGCACTCGTCACCGCATATGCACGCTATTTCGAAGCGCTCGGCGGGCGGTTTTTTATCGGCGACGCCGACACGCTGCGCGAAGGCTGGCAAGTCGACACGCAGGAAGGGACGCTCGAGGCCGAGTCGGTCGTCGTCGCGCTCGGGCCGTGGTCGGATCGCATCAGTACGCGGCTCGGGTATCGGCTGCCGCTCGCGGTCAAGCGCGGCTATCACATGCACTATGCGCCGCGGCAGACGGCGCGGCTCAATCATCCGGTGCTCGACGCCGAAAACGGCTACGTGCTCGCGCCGATGGCACGCGGCATCCGCCTGACCACCGGCGCGGAAATCGCGCGGCGCGACGCGGACAAAACACCGGCGCAACTCGACGCGGTCGAGCCGATCGCGCGCACGCTGTTCCCGCTCGGCGAGCGTCTCGACGCCGAGCCGTGGATGGGGCGCCGCCCCTGCACGCCGGACATGATGCCGATCATCGGTGCGGCGAAGAAGCATCAGGGCCTGTGGTTTGCATTCGGCCACGCGCATCACGGCCTGACGCTCGGGCCGGTGACGGGCCGGCTGCTCGCCGAGATGATGAGCGGCGAGGAAACGCTCGTGGACCCGTGGCCGTTTCGCGTCGAGCGGTTCTAGCGGAGTGGGCGTGCTGCACGGCTGATTCGTCGGCCGCTCCGCCGCGTTGGCATTGCCACCTTGCCAGGCCGCTGCCTGAACGGAACGGCGCGGAACAAAACGAAACAGAACGGCGCGGAACCGACGCAATAAAAAACGCCTTGGCGCTATTCGCGCCAAGGCGTTTTTTCAAACCAGTCAACGAGACGCCGATCAGGCCGTCGTCACTGCTGCCCTGCGCGGCGACAGCGCCGACACCGCAAAGCTCACGACAATGTTCGCCGCCAGCGCGATCATGCCGATATAAAGCGGATAGTCCTCATGGCCGACATGCAGCCCGTACACCGGCTTGAGCCCCTGCGAAATCGCGAGGCCCGTGCCGAGCGCGATACCGACGAGCCAGCCAATGAACAGGCCCGGCGTATTGAGGCGGCGCGTGTACAGCGAGAACACGACGGCCGGGAAAATCTGCAGAATCCACACGCCGCCGAGCAGTTGCAGATCGATCGCGTACTGCGTCGGCAGGAACACGATGAACAGCAGCGCGCCGAACTTCACGACCAGCGAGACGATCTTCGCGTTGGCGGCCTCGGCTTGCGGCGAAAGATTCGGCGCAACCAGCGGACGCCACAGATTGCGCGTGAACAGATTCGCCGCACCGATCGACATGATCGCCGCCGGCACCAGCGCACTGATCGCAATCGCAGCCGCCGCGAAGCCGATGAACCACGCCGGGAACAGCGTGCCGAACAGCGCGGGCACGACGTCGCTGGCCGACTTCACGTTCACGCCGGCCGCGATCGCCATATAGCCGAGCAGCGCGATCAGGCCGAGCAGCAGCGTGTACGCCGGCAGGAAGATCGCGTTCTTGCGCACGGTCTTGGCCGATGCCGACGACAACACCGCCGTCATCGTATGCGGATACATGAACGCGGCGAGCGCCGAGCCGAGCGCGAGCGAGGCGAATGCGGTGTACTGCGACGGCTTCAGCAGAATGCCGGTCGCGCCGCCCTTCGCCTGGAAGTGCGCGTCGGCCACCGCGAACACGTGTCCGTAGCCGCCGAGCTTCACCGGAATCAGCCATACCGCCGCGATCACGACGATATAGATCATGATGTCCTTGACGAACGCGATCATCGCCGGCGCGCGCAAACCGCTCGCATAGGTGTAGAGCGCGAGAATCACGAACGCGACGATCAGCGGCATTTCACCGCTCACGCCGAGCCCCTTGATGACGACCTGCATGCCGACCAGTTGCAGCGCGATATACGGCATCGTCGCGACGATGCCGGTCAGCGCGACTGCGGCCGGAAACCACTTGCCGCCGTACTCACCGTGCACGTAGTCGGCCGCCGTGATGTGGTTTTTGTCGTGCGCGACTTTCCACAGCTTCGGCATCACCGCGAATACGAACGGATAGACGATGATCGTGTACGGCAACGCGAAGAAGCCATACGCGCCGACCGAATAAACGAGCGCGGGCACCGCGATCACGGTATAGGCAGTATAGAAATCGCCGCCGACAAGGAACCACGAAATGATCGTGCCGAACTGGCGGCCGCCGAGGCCCCACTCGTGCAATTGCGTGAGATCGCCCCGCTTCCAGCGCGCGGCAAAAAAGCCGATCACGGTCACGAGCACGAAGAACGCGATGAATACCGACATCGAGACGGGGTTCACTGGATTCAGGTCGCTCATTTGATACCTCGATACACGATGTAGACCAGCAGCGAGGTCAACGGCACCCACAGAAACTGATACCAGTAGAAAAACGGAAAGCCCGCGAACGAGGGATGCGCGTCGTTATAGAACGGCAGCCACAGCAGCGCGATATAAGGAATCAGCAGAATGAGCCAGCGCCATGAACGGCCGGCGGAAGTGGTGGTCTCCACGTATGTCTCCTGGGTCTTGTCGACACCGCGCGTCATCGCTTATGGCCTGGCGTGCAGGTGTCCGGTTGCCTGAGGTCAGGCGGAAAAACAGGCAGCGGGCGCGCCGTTCGGGGAATTTCATGGAATTCCGGGAATTCCCTAAGAAACGGCCCGAACGCCGCGGCTCGCGCGAGCGCTTGCGCCGCAAGTGCCGAAACCGCTCCGCGAACGGCGCGCAGGGCCCCCCACGCGGCACGGCGCGCCGCGGGGATGTAGTATTCGCCTTCACGGGCGTCCTTACAAGCGCGCAACTACGTAAGCAGTCTACGTAATACTACGTAGACTGCCGGCCGTTTTTCAACGATGAAACTCAAAGCAAAGATTGTGCTGCTCGCGATCGTGCCGTTCCTGGCGGCGATCGCCAGCATCGAAACGGGGGTGCGCCGCGAAGCCACGGCACTCGCCGAGCGGCAGCACGCGACGACCCAGGCCGCTTACCTCGCGAGCAAGGAGATCGAACTCAGGCACTACGTCGAACTCGCGACCACCGCGATCGAGCCGCTCTACGAGGCCGGCCGCGACAATGCGCGCGACGACGCGCTGCTGCGCATGCGCGCGCTCGCCGTGCTCAAGAAGATGGATTTCGGCGAGGACGGCTACTTCTTCGTCTACGACATGCATGGCCGCTCGCTGATGCATCCGCGCGAGCCCGATCTGGTCGGCCGCGATCTCTGGTCGCTGCGCGACAGCCAGGGCGCGCCGACGATCCAGCAACTGCTCGCCGCGGCCACGCGCGGCGGCGGTTACGTGCGCTATCTGTGGCATCGCCCGTCGACCGGCAAGATCGAGTCGAAACTCGGCTACGTGGTGCCGCTCGAACGCTGGGGCTGGATGATCGGCACCGGCATCTATCTCGACGACGTCGACTCGACGCTCGCGCATATCGACGCCGAGGCGGCCGCCAATATCGATCGCACGATGAAGTGGATCGACGCGATCGCGGTGGCCGGGCTCGCGGTGATCGCGCTGTGCGCGCTCGTGCTCAACGTCAGCGAATATCGCAGCGCCGACGCGAAACTGAAGCGGCTCGCGCGCCAGGTGGTCGAATCGCAGGAAAACGAACGCGCGCGGCTGTCGCGCGAATTGCACGACGGCATCAGCCAGATGATGGTCTCCGTGAAGCTGCTGCTCGAATCGGCGCTCGCGCGCCTCGAACGCGGCGACGCGCGCGTGCCCGCCGCCGAAGCCGCGCTGTCCACCGGTCTTACCCGGCTCGGCGATACGCTGCGCGAAGTCCGGCGCATTTCTCATGCGCTGCGGCCGTCGATGCTCGACGACCTCGGCGTCGCCGCCGCGCTCGAACAGCTCACGCGCGAACTGAGCGGACAGTCGGGCATCGAGATCGGCTTCACGCAGATCGCGCACACGCACGCGGCCACCTTGCCCGATGCGGTCAACACCGCGCTCTTTCGCATCGCCCAGGAAGCGCTGACCAACATCGTCCGTCATGCGCAGGCGTCGAGTGCATCGCTTGCGCTCGACATCGCGCACGACGCGGTCACGCTGACGATCGCCGACAATGGCCGCGGCTTCGACGTCACCGATGCGTTCGTCGGCCGGCGCGCGGGCGTCGGTCTGCGCAACATGCGCGAACGGCTCGAAGCGCTTGGCGGCAAACTCGCGCTCGCCTCGCAGGCGGGCCACACCGTCGTCACCGCGCGCGTGCCGTTGCCAACCACCGATGCCCCGCTGCCGCCCTTGCAGGAAATCCGCTCATGAACGACAACGCTTCTGCCACGAGCGCGCGCCTGCTGCTCGTCGACGATCATCCGCTCGTGCGCGACGGCCTGCGCGCGCGTCTCGAAGCCGTGCGCCATTTCGAAGTGGTCGGCGAAGCGGACAACGCACAGGAAGCGCTCGCACTCGCCGAGAAGGCGGCACCGCACCTCGCGCTGATGGACGTCGGCATGAAGAACGGCATGAACGGCATTGCGTTGACGGGCCTTTTTCACGAGCGTTTTCCGGCGATTCGCGTGCTGATGCTGTCGATGCACGACAACCTCGAATACGTGACGCAAGCGGTGCGCGCCGGTGCGAGCGGCTATGTGCTGAAGGATTCGCCCGCGCTCGAAATCATTCAGGCGATCGGCGCGGTGCTCGACGGCAAGACGTTTTTCAGCGCGGAATTGAGCGCGCGGCTGATCCAGGCGTCGGCGACGCAATCGCCGGTCGAGCGGCTCACGCCTCGCGAGCGCGATATTCTCGATGCGCTCGCCGAGGGCCTGTCGAGCAAGCAGATCGCGCAACGCAACGATCTGTCCGTGCGCACCGTGGAGACGCACAGGCAGAATCTGAAGCGCAAACTCGAAATCGAGGGGCAGGCGGAGCTGATCAAGTTCGCGGTCGAATATCGGCGCGCGCGGCGCTAGGTTGCTTCGCGGGTCGCGCGATAATGGATCGATGGCGCGCGCCGATGCTTTCAAGCCTGTTTCACCACCGGTGCTTGAGGACTCCCCAAACCGCAGCAGGAACTGGAGCAAGCATGAAACGCCTGACCGAACGCCGGCTTGCCTGTCTGCTGATCTGCGCGGCAACGGCGCACGCCTATGCCGAAGCGCCGCGCCTCAATCGCGGCCATGATCCTTTCTTTCAGATATCCCAGGCAATCGCCGATTGCCCGACACCGCTCGGTCCATTCGAAACGGAACAGGAATGGCTCGACGACAGCCATTACCGCATCGAGCGTGGCAATAGCTGCTGGATCGAAGGACGCTGCCGCTTGCCGAACGCCTATCTATACGACGCGGAAATCGCCGAAACCGTGCGGCGGCGTCTCGCGAATCTCAACGTCGCGACGCACTGGCGCGAACAGTCCACGCTCTGGCTGACCTTGCAGCGCCGCTTTATTTATGTCGAAGGCTGCGTCGCGCCGGGTTTCGACAAGAAGACATTCCTGACCGAACTCGCGAAAACCGCGGACGTCGAGCGCGTCATCGACAACACCGTCACGAACCCGCATGCCGCGCAGCTGCCTTATCGTACACAGGCCGAGCCGGACAAACCGGTGCTGGAGCCCGGCAATTAAATTAGCGCGATGCCTACGGAGTTAGGGTCTACGCGGAACCATGCCGGTGCATCCTCACCAGCACGTTCCGCCATCGAAGCCTCTCAGCGAAGCCGCTCACTAATCCGCCGCGCCCGTGCGATCGCTGTTCTCCCGCACGATCTTCTCGATCAACGCATCCGCTTCACGCGAAACGTCGTCATGCACACGCGTGCTCTGTTTAATCGCCGACGTATCGTTGCCGATCAGATGACCGCCGCGCTCATGCGTATCGACCGAAGCCTGCATCGATAAACCGAGCCGCAGCGGATGCGCAGCCAGTTCGGCCGCATCGAGCGAAATCACGATCGGCACGCGCTGCACGACCTTGATCCAGTTGCCCGCCGCGTTCTGCGACGGCAGCATCGAAAACGCACTGCCCGTGCCCGCCGAAAAACCTTCGACGTGGCCGTGATAAACGACCTGCGAGCCATACACGTCCGACACGAGCTGCACCGGCTGGCCCACGCGCATATGGCGAATCTGCCCTTCCTTGAAGTTCGCCTCGACCCAGAGATGTTCGAGCGGAATGATCGACATCAGCGTCACGCCGGGCCCGACCTGCTGGCCGATCTGCACCGCACGCTGGCCGACCGTGCCGTCGATCGGCGCAATCACCGTCGTGCGTTGCAGGTTCCGGTAAGCGAGCCGCAACTGCGCGGCGGCCTGTAACACGGGCGGACTCGATTCGATCGACGATTTGCCGCCGAGCGCGCGCGCGGCATCGAGCTGCACCTGCGCGGACGCGAGATTCGCCTGCGCGACAGCCACCGTCTCTTTCGCACGCGCGAGTTCTTCCGGCGACACCACTTCCACCGACGCATGATCGCGCGCGGCCAACGCACGCTGCGCGAGCGCGAGTTCGGCGCGGCGCGCGTCGATCGATTGCACATAGAGCTTGCGCGAAATCGCGGCGTTCGCCACCTGACGCACGGCCGACGTCAACTGCGCGCGCGCCTGCGCAAACGCGGCAGCGGCCTCGGCATCGTCGAGCTTGACGAGCGGCTGGCCCGCGCGCACGTGACGCGTGTTCTCGACCAGAATGTCGGTGACCGTACCGGGGATTTGCGCCGCGATCTGCACGATGTTGCCGGCCACGTAAGCGTCGTCGGTTTCCTCGAAGAAGCGCGAACTGAAGCCCCAGTACGAGAGCCACGCCACACCGGCGAGCGCGACCACGCCGAAGAAAAGCGCAAAGCGCCGCCGCCGCGTTGCGCGCTTCGCATCGGGTGCGCCGCTCTCCGCCGCGTGCGCTGCGTGGGCCTGTTCCTGTGTCCAGCCGGCCGCCTGCTGTGCCTGTTTATCGTTATGCATTCAATCGAAGTGCGAATCCATGAGGCGTGCGTGAGAGAAAAGAACCGTCTGCGAATGAACGATCGGTGCGCCGCTGATCTTGCGTTCGTCGAAGCCGCCGCCGAGCGCGCCGATCAGCGCGACTTGCAGCAGCATGCGGCGGCCTTGCAGATCGGCCTGTTGCGCGCGTTCGTCGAGCAGCGACAGATCGGCGAGCATCACGTCCTTCTGCATGCCGATGCCGCGCCGGTGCCGCTCGCGCGCAATCGCGACGATGCGCGTGGCCGAATCGACCGCGCGGTTCTGCTCGGCCGACAGACGCTCGACCGTGCGCAGCGAAGTCAGTTGACGCGCGACGTCGCCGAGCGCTTCATCGACGGTCTTGTTGTAGAGGCTCACCGCCGCGTCGGCATTCGCGTAGTCGCCGTGCAATTGCGCGCGCAGCCGCGTACGGTCGAACACCGGCAGCGAAATCGCCGGCCCGACCGAGCCGGTCAGCGCCGCGCGCGAGAACAGCGCGGCCGGCGTCAACGCGGTCAAGCCCGCGAACGCCGCAAGATTGACGTCGGGATAGAACTGCGCGCGCGTCGCGTCGATATGGTTGAGCGCCGCTTCGGCACGCAGCCGCGCGGCGACGATATCGGGCCGGCGGCCGAGCAGATCGACCGGCAATTGCGCGGGCAACGGCGCGTCGGCGGCCGCCGCGAGTTGCGGACGATGCAGCGACAGGCCACGCTCGGGCCCTCGGCCCGTCAGCACGCCGAGCTGCAACTCGGTCAGCGTGATGCGCTCGTCGTTGAGGGCCTGTTGCGACGCGAGGCGGCTGCGCTTCAACTCGGCATCGGCCGCGTCGTACGCATTGTCGATGCCGCGCGCGCTGCGCTCGCGCAATACCGTATCGACACCGTCGGCCGCCTGTTGCTTCTGCAGCAGCAGCGCTTGCATCGTGAATGCGCGGTCCAGTTCGCAGTACAGCGTGACGAGTGCGACCATCAGCGTAAGGCGCGCCTGTTCCGCGTCGACACGCGCCGCATCGCGCGAAGACAGCAGGCTGCGCGTAAGCGCCGCGTTCTTGCCCCACAGATCGAGCTGATAGCTGAGCCCCGCCATCAATGCCGATGGCGACACCACCGGATCGTCGAACAGTTGCACCGGAAACTGCTGTCCCGCGACGGACACGTTCGCGACATTGTTCGGTTGCGGCAGGCGCGCCTTGTTGACCGACGCAAGCGCCGTGCCGTTCAATCCGGACAACGAGGCAAATTGCTCCAGTTGCGACTGCGCCGCGCCGACGCGCGCCTGCGCGATCTGCAGATCGGGATTGTGCTGCAATGCCTCGGCGGCCAGTTCGTCGAGTTGCGGATCGCCGTAGCGCTTGACCCAATCGGGTGCGGGCCATGCGCCGTTCGCGTCGGGGCCGAGCGTTTTCGCGAGCGCATCGGCGCCCGGTTGCAGCGGTTCGACACTCGCATGCAAACCGGCATCGCTGACGCAGCCGCTCAACGCCGCCGAGATCAGCAGCATGGGCAGCGCGTGTCGCGTAAGAAATCGCATGGTGGTTGGCTTCATGAGCGGTTTCATGAATGGTGCGGGTGATGCAGCGCGGCTTCGCCGGCGCGTGATGGAGAAGAGGAACCCGCCGCGGTGGCCTTCCTCACGCTCGCCGTTTTTGCGGCCAGCCGTGGACGGGCCTGTTCGAGCGGTCCCATGCGTCCGAACAAACCGTCGATCAGCCCCTGCGCGATCGCGCTCAGCTTCGCGAGCTTGTCGTGTTCGGCCAGAACGATCTGTACGATCTGCCATAGCGTGAGCAGGTTCGGCACGATCGCGACTGGCAGGCGCAAGCCATATTGCAACGCGAGTTGCATCGCATTGCGTGCGCTGTAATAGCGGCGAAAGCCGGGGTGATTCATCGTCGTCATTTCGAATGCGCCGAGTTTATGGCGGCGCCGCGAACCGATCCGGTGCAGTAGCACGAGCGACGGCACGACATACACGGGTACGTTGCGCAGCAAGGCGCGCAGGCAGTACTCGGTATCGACGTGATCGATAAACAGGCTTTCGTCGAAACGGCCGAGACGCGCGAATGCCTCGCGCGAAATAACGGAGCCCGAAGAGATCAGAAACGCGCAGCGCTGCAATGAGGCAGCGGCGTCCGTCGCGAGGCGCTTGACCGCGAGGCCGCTCGTGACGAGTTCCGGCAAATAGCGCTGATCGTTTTCGTCGAAAATACGTGGCCCCATCAGGAACGGCTGACCATCGAGCGGCGTGCAACGCTCGCGCATCACGTCGAAATAGCCCTCAGGCATGGTCGAGTCCTGATCGAACAGCGCGACCGCGTCCATACCGTGGCCGAACAGCGCATGCAGTCCGCTATTGAATGCGCCCGCAATGCCGTGACGATTGCCGTGATGCAGCAGTGCGATGCCGGCATCGCCGAGCACCTGCGCCGCGCGAGCGTCGGGCTCGGGCGAGTTGTCGATCACGAGCAGGCGGTCGCACACCGCGCGCATCGCCACCGCACGCGCGAGTTGTTCGTCGTTCGGATGAAACAGTACGATCAGCGCGGCCAATTTCGTCATTGGCTTTCTCCTAGTGTCCGAGCGTCATCGCGGAGCCGCGTTTCGGACGCGTGAGCCACATCATCGCGGCGAGCGCGAGACAGGTGACGCTCGCCATATAGAACATGTCGCCGGTCGCCATCATGTAGGCCTGCTGCTGCACGACGTGGTGCAGCGTCGTGACTTCGCGCTCGCCGTCGATCCCGAAACCATGCAGCTTCTGCACGAACTGCTGCGTATTGCCCGACGATTTCGTCACCGCCTGGGAAATCACGTCGTAGTGAAACAACGCGCGGTTGTCCCACAACGTGACGCTCATAGCGGTGCCGAATGCGGCCGACAGCGTGCGCAGGAAATTCGACAGGCTCGAGGCGGCGGCCAGCTTGTGATCGGGTACGCGCGACAGCGTCGCGGCGGTCAGCGGAATAAAAAAGCACGGCAGGCCGATGCCCTGGATCAGACCGGGCGTGATGATCTGCACGAAGGTCATTGTCAGCGTGAAATGCGCGTTCCACCACAGCACGGCCGCGAATACGAGAAAGCCGAACGTCGCGAGGACGCGCGCGTCGAAACGCGGCGCGTAAATGCCGACCAGAATCGAAAACACGAGCGCGAGCACGCCGAGCGGCGCGGTGGCGAGTCCCGCGTGATAGGCGGTATAGCCCATCACGGCCTGTAACCAGAGCGGAAACACCACGCCGACCACCGAAAAACTCATCATGCCGAGCGAGATAATCAGCACGCAGAATGAAAACGTGCGGTCGCGAAACAGGCT
Organism: Paraburkholderia sp. Ac-20342; assembly: GCF_017104985.1. Taxonomy (NCBI): domain Bacteria; kingdom Pseudomonadati; phylum Pseudomonadota; class Betaproteobacteria; order Burkholderiales; family Burkholderiaceae; genus Paraburkholderia; species Paraburkholderia sp. Ac-20342. The sequence goes on from NZ_JAAGPQ010000113.1 coordinate 11,537, forward strand.
CAGATCGATCACCGGATGCGACTCGCCCGCTTCCCAGATCAACAACGACACGATGGACAGCGCCGCGACGATCGAAAGCGTCAGAATCAGCGGCGAATCGAACCAGCCGCGGTCGTGCCCGAGGTCGAGCACGACTTGCAGCGAGCCGACGCCGAGCACGAGCAACGCAATACCGGGAAGATCGACACGCGTGGCCGCCCTGGTCGCAGCGGTCTCTCCTGTCTCTCCGGTCGCTTCAGTTGCCGAATCATGCGCGTCGCGGCGCAAGAGCGTCGTGCACACCGAAAACGAGAACACGCCGATCGGCAGATTGATCAGAAAGATCCACGGCCACGAGAAGTTGTCGATAATCCAGCCGCCCACGACAGGCCCGAAAATCGGCGCGAGCAGTACCGTCATCGCCCATAGCGCGAGCGCCACGACCCGTCTTTGCGGCGGAAAACTGCGCAGCAGAATGGTTTGCGACAGCGGCACCATCGGCCCGGAAAACAGCCCCTGCAAGGCGCGGCACACGACCAGCAAGTGGAAATTGGCGGCCATGCCGCACAACAGCGAGGTCGAGGTGAACAGAATCACCGCCGCGAGAAAGAGCCGCGTTTCGCCGAACCGCTGCGCGAGCCAGCCCGTCAGCGGCACCGCAATCGCGGCAGCAACCGAATACGAACTGATAACCCATGTGCCCTGGCTATTCGACACGCCGAGGCTGCCGGAAATAGCCGGCACCGCGACATTGGTGACGGTCGAGTCGAGTACTTCGATAAACGTCGCGAGCGAGAGCGCGAAAGTCAGCAAGGCAAGCCGCATGCCGCGCATGTTGCCGCGAATGTTGCTGCGATCCTCGCGCGCAGCACTGTCCGGCACTGACGTCGCCGTGCTCATGCGCCCTGTCCACCCGCAGCCAGCACCAACGACGGCACGCCGGCAATCGCGGGCTCGCGCGCCGTGCGACGCATGAATCCTTCGATATAGCGCGCGGCCGTGTCGCAACCGTCCGGCGCGGCCGCGAGCCGATCCTGCATGCGCACGCACTGCGTCGCGATCGACGGGGAACCGAGCACGTCCCTGAGCGCGCGCGCCAGCGCCTGCGCTTGCAACGGCGCATCGAGCCGCACGCCGCAGCCGCTCGCGGCGACGCGTTGCGCGTTATCGAACTGATCGTGCGCAAACGGCGTAACGACCTGCGGAATACCGGCCGCATACGCGAGTGCCGCCGTGCCGATGCCACCGTGATGCACGAGCGCGCGGCAGCGCGGCAATAGCGTGCGCATCGGCACATAGCGGCGCGTGAGCAGCTGCGCTGTTGCCGTTTCCGCCTGCTGCTGCGTATGTGGTGTCAATAGAATGCCGCGCAGCCCGGTATCACGCAGCACCGCATTCACGATCCCGGCATAGTGCGCATGATCGGTCAACGTCGAGCCGGCCGTGAACACGACGGGGCGCTCGCCGTCGTCGAGAAACGCTTCGAGTTGCGCGTCGGGTTCGTGCGCCTGCGTCTCGTTGAATAACGGAAAGCCGCTCTGCCGACGCGGCTCCGGCCAATCCGGCTGCGGTTGCGCAAACCATTCGGGAAACAGGCACAGCACGCCGTCGGTCGAATGCAGCCAGTGGCCGAAAATGCGCGTGACCGACGGCAGCCCCAATTGCGCGCGCAATGCATTGAGTTCGGGGCCGCACACCCGGTCTAGCACCTGCGTTTCAATCAGGCGCAGCAGTGCCGCCTTGACGCCGAGCGGCAGCCAGCGCGGAATCGTCAAACGCGGGTGCGTCGGCGGCGCATGCGCGGACAGCAACGTCGACGGCGACACCTGCACCGACACCAGCGGCACGCGATACAACTCCTGCATGAGCCGCGCGGAAAAAGCCCACAAGCTGCCGACAAGCACCGTGTCGTCGTTGCTCAACGAAACGAGCGTATGAAAGTGCGGCTGCAACGTCGGCGCAATCACGGCCCACAGCGTTCGAAATGACGTGCGCGGATTCCATAGCGCGGGGTTCGCCATCGCGGCCGCGTATTCGTCGGCGGTGCCGATCGGCTTGAATGCGAATCCCTGGCGCACAGCGGCCGCTTCGAACGGCGGGTGGCTGCAAAACACGATCTCGTGCCCGCGCGCCGCGAGCGCGGCGCCGATGCCGAGCAGCGGATGCACGTCGCCCGCCGAGCCGATCGCGGTAATGATGACTCTCGTCATGCGGTGGCTCAGAAGAGACCGGGAATCAGCGCGGCCACGTCGCGGCGGTACTGGGTATAAGCGCCGCCGAAGTGGCCGGTCAGCCAGCTTTCCTCGACCCGCACCTTGTAGGCGAGCGACGCGAAAATCAGCGCGAGGCCGAACGCGCCGCGCCATTGCGCGCCGATTATCGCGGCGCCGAGCAGCGCCAGCAGGCAACCCGTATAAATAGGATGGCGAACCAGGCCATAAGGCCCGCTGCGCACGAGTTCATGATCGTCTTTCAGCGTGACCGACACGCTCCAGTTCGTGCCGAGATGCAGCCGGGCCCACACGGAAAAAGCGAGACCCGCGAGCAGTACGACGAGACCGGCGATCTGTAGCGGCCCGAACATCTGCGGGTCGAAACGCCACGCGGCGGCCGTGAAATCCGGCAGGATAATCAGCGCGCCGCCCGCAATCAGCGGAATCGACTGCAAGGTGCGCGACAGCGACGCTTCCTTGCGCGCGGTCGCCTTGACCTGTTTCGACGTCGCGATCCAGTACAGCAGCCAGAGGGTCCACGGCACGACGATGGCAATGCTTTGAACGATATTCACGGTAGTTCGACCTGTTGGAACGAGTGATCGGCGGCGGTAGCCATGGAAGGTTGCTGCATCGGCAAAATCGGTGCGCGCGCGGCCAGCACGTCGACGCAATCGCGTGCGCGATTGCCGGTATGGGTTCGCGCGGGCCCGAAGTAGTCGAGAATCTCCGCGCGAACCTGGCGCAGTGCCGCCTTGCCTTCGAGATCGAGAAAATGCCCGGCCTGGCCGATCGTCGAGAACTCGGCGCTTTGCAGATGTTCGCCGAGCGAGCGCACGTCGCCCGGCGTCGTGTATTCGTCGAGCTCGCCGTTGAGGAATTTCAGGCCGCAGTCGATATTGCGGAATTCGTGCAGATAATCTTCCGGGCGAATCGCCAGAATCTGCTCGACATGAAACGCGACCTGCTCCTGCTCCTCGCGCGGCAGCGTCGCAAGATAGCGGAAGTTATAGAGCTTCATAATGCGCGGTAAATGCTTGCCGACCGTGTCATTGAGCAGTTGCGCGGCCTTCAGGTTTTCGCCGGCGGCGATATGGTCGCGCGCGGAACTGACATAGTTCGTCATGGCCTCGTTCAGGCGCGGCGAGAACGAGGCGATCACCGCGCGACGCACGCTCGTGCGCGCCCGCGACAGCGCGAGCAGCGACGCCACTCCGCCCCACGAGACCGACAGCAGATAAGCCGGTTCGAATAAGCCGATTAAATAGAGAAGAATGTTGACTTCATCGTCTTTAGTGAGAATGAAGTCGCATTTATTATGCGGCTTAGATTGCCCGGCATAAGGTAAATCGAAGCAGATCGCATTATAGCGTTCGCCTAGATATTTAATGGTCTGACCGAATGACGCCGTAGTGGCAAGCGCTCCATTGATCAGAATGACACTCTCGAAAGCCGGATTGAATACGTGACGTTCAACGTAGACTTTCAGGCCCGCAGGCAGCGGAACCACAAGTTTTTCGATAGGCATGGAGTATTCGCATGCACTTGCGCAACGCAGGTGCGTACCGATACCGCGCCCGCGCAAACGGACGCCGTGCGGCCATACTACCGCGAATCAGGCCCGTGACTTGCCCTGGCGCAGGCAAATCCGATTCGCGACGACCGCTGCTACATCGAAGCGCATTGCTTTCGGCAATGCTTTTCGGCTCGATATGCTTAACCAATAAAGCTATGCACCAGAACCGTGATTTCGATGCCCCGTAATAATTTCTTATATAAAGTTTCTGAAAGAATTACCGAAAATCCACAGTGCATCTTTCAGTGAAACATTGTGCTGCAACCGCATGAAGACTAGATGTCAAGCTATGATAATGCAAATATTTTTATAACTAATTTCCAAGCTATTTTTCCTGAAATCTCATTCACGCGGCCAGCATGAAGGCATGCCATTTTACGGTTTCAAGGCGGGCTGTCTAGTAGCTGCTCGCACTTTTCGACAAATGCCCCTGGGGCGAACGACGCTGGCCTGCCTCGAAGGTCGGGCATGCTTCGCTTGCGCAAACGTTGGAATGTGCACTGCGCAAGCCCGCTTATGGGACCGCGCCTTGCTGTGAGTTCTGGCTGATTGCTGCCCGGCGTTGCAGGTCTTTCCCTGCCCGAGCGAAATTATCTGGCTTATCTGACCAACTTATCTGACCCACTTACCTGACCAACGCGAATGCTTCCCTGCTGGCGATTTCTCCCGCGCCATATACGCCAATGACCGTATAGTCCGACGCCACGCATTCGAACGTCGACGCACCGAACGTCACGACGAAATGGCGCCGTGCCGGTGTCCCGGCATCGCCTGGCGTTGCGCCCACCTGTACTGCGGCAATTTCCGCGCACAAAGACGAATTGACGACTTCATGCACCGAATAACTGGAGAGACCTTGCGCCGCCAGTGGATGAACGTCGAGATCGCCATCGCCTGGCGGACCTAGCCGATGAAATATTGCATCGGGAAAGAGCACCGCGCAGAAGGGATCGTCGTCGGGATCGAAAGGACCGAACCGCTCGAAGTCTTCTTCGGCGATCGGATAAGTCAGAATCACACGGCGGTCGCTGGCGACGAGAAAAGGTTCGTCGGCATCGGCGGCCGGATGAGGAGCGGAGTCCAGCAGGACGACCTGGTCTTCCTGCTGGGATGCATCGAACGTGCTGACCATCTACTTCGCGACTCGATGCGCTTACGCGCTCGCTTCCGCCGTAGCGGCTTGCGGTGCCGCTGCGCTCGGAGCTGCCGCTGCCTTCGTTGCGACTTTGCGGGCCGGCGCTTTTTTCGCGGCGGCTTTCTTCACCGCGGCTTTCCTGCTTGCCGTGGGTGCCTTCTTCGCGGCGGCTTTTTTCGCCACCGTCTTGCGCGCGGCACCGGCTTTTTTCGCCGCGGCCTTCTTGCTCACCGCCGCCGATTTGGCTTTACCGGTCTTTGCCGCTGCTTTGGGAGCCGCTGCCGCCGCGCCCTCGATCAGGAATTTGCTGCGGTCCTTGACCGATGCGAGCCATGCGGGCGCCGGACCACGACCGCTCCAGGTCGCACCGGTTTTCGGGTCGCGGTACTTCGGCGGCTGCGCGCCTTTCGGTTGACCCTTGCCGCCTTTGGCAGGCGCCGCCGCTTTCATTTCGCTCGCGCCACTGATCAGGAATGCCGTGCGATCTTTCGCATTGACGATCCAGCCCGGCGCGCGGCCATGGCCGGTCCACGTCGCGCCGGTTTTGGGATCGAGGTATTTGGCCGGCGTGGCTGTTTTGCCCGCCTTGGCCGCACCGGCGGCTTTCACGCGGCCATTGCCCGCGCCTCTTGCGGCACGTCTTGCCTTTGCTTCGGCTTCGATATCGGCCGTGGTGAGACCATGCTTGAGCATCAGCTCGCGAATCTGGTCGACTGCAGCCTGCGCTTTTCGGGCAATCATTACGTCAGCTTGCGCCTGGAGCTTTTTAAGCTTTGCTTGGATTTGCTCTAATGTGGGCATTCGAATGCTCCTTGTGTGGTAATCGTCGAACTATGCCATGAATAGAGGAAGAAAGGCAGTCTATTGAACCTTCAGTACATCGACATGACCTGGTCGAGCGGAGTTCAAATACAAAGCTTTCAGATTCTCCACTGACGTATCCCGGCTTTCTTCCTTTGCCTCTCCTCCTGACTCGTCTTTTCTGTTTCGGTTCCGCCACTCAGATAGGCGTAAAAACGACAACCTGACGATCGGCGATATACCTGACACTCCGCACGAAACGGTAGTGTTGACCGTCCGCCGTTATCCGGTTCAGCCCGAGGCAGGTCAGCATCAGCATTTCATCGGCCTGGAAAGCATCGACAACACCGGAATCTGTTAAATCCTCCAATGCGCCCGATGGATTGCCGACATAAACGCCGCGCACCTGCTTGCCGATTCTCATCACGACCACGCTCTTTCCTTCGTCGAGTGCCAATTCGAGATAACTCGCGAGCGTTCGCAACGACTCCGGCGTAGAGGACCCCGACTGGGAGATCGCGGCATTCGACGGCGTCATGTGTGCCTCTCCATCACTTGCATCCAACGGTAGCCCGTTACCGTACCTGCTGGCAATAACCGCTTCTACTATAGGCAAGCATTCGAATATTCAAAGGAAAGTAGTTCATTTTTTATTTGAAAACGGCCTTTTTCTTGTGACCGACTTTAGAACAGTACATTGGAGATGGAGAAAAACGCGGGTTCGGGAGCATGAAAATACGCTTTCCTCAGGGCTGGTAACTGTCGGTTACCAATCTTGCAATCGCTGTTGTTCCCGCTCGGGATACGCCCTTTTACACTGCGGTCTGGGTCCGGCAACGCGGCCACGGGCAACCTTCGAACCCATTGAGAGTTGGTGCGGAAAAGACATGGGCGGCCGCTATTGAAAATGAAGCCGGGGCAACCCATTTCCGGTCAACTCGACAACCGTACGGTATCCGCAATGAAAGCTGGTTATATTCGGGCCGCCCTGGCGGCGGTGGCACTCTCTTCGGCAATGGCCGGCACCGCGAACGCGGCCGGCTGTATCAAAGGAGCGGTAGTGGGTGGAGTCGCGGGGCACTATGCGGGGCATCACGCGGTGGCCGGCGCAGTGGGCGGCTGTCTCGTCGGACGGCATATGGCTAAAAAACACGCCGAAGAACAGGCGGCGGCACAGGCCGCGCAACGTCAACAGGCAAGAATGCAATAGACCGGAAAGAGGGAGAACCGCCGCAAGCGCGAATTCACATCTCGTTGCGATGTTTGAAATCCCGCTTGCGGCACAGCACGCCGCGCGGCCCAGGAAAGCCTCAGTCAAGCAATGCGCAGGCCGCGAGCGGGCAGGATCTCCTGGGTCGTCACGAAGCGGTGCTGTTTGACCGCGTCATGAAAAAGGCGGTAGTCGCTTTTCTCAAAGTCGTTCGACCATGGCGGTCTGTCCCCGGTGTCGTCGTCGCAAAGCAGACCCGTCGCCTTGAACTTCCACGAATCGCGTCCTTTGGCGATATAGCCGGGCACCGCTTCTTTCAGACCGGGAATACGGCCGGCTTTCACCCATTCGCAGACGTTTTGCAGGCGCAGGTTGTCGTCGGGATTCCGGCTCGTATCGAGCAACTGGGTCAGTGCGCTTGTCGTATCCTCCGGCATGCCGGGAAAAGTTTCGAAATCCTCTCGTCCCGCGAGATATCCGCGCACGGCGCGGCACGCCATTTGCGCCGCCTGCACGAAATCCGGCAGATTGTGCCGCGAGATGAAGTTGTTGCGGCCGTCGATGTAATGCCAACGCGCCCACGGCTGGTCGGGATAATGCAATGCGGCGCCGTGACCGACCGGCAGCGCGATCGTCAATATGTCCTCCTCGATATGTTCGAGAAGATGCCCGGCCGCGAGCCGGAGGCGCGCGAGCCAGCCCTTGCGTGTGCAATCCTGCGCTTCGAGAAGATGCACGCGATTCCACGGACTCTCGATCCCCGCGAAGCCCTGGTGCGCCCAGGTATCGACATACGTATGCAGCGTAATGCCGAGCCGGTGCAAAGCCGTTTCCGAGTCGCGCTGACGAATGGCACGCCGCACGACCTCACGCGCCACCTCGCTGTCGGGCCGGCAGATCGCCTTCTCTTCGAGGGAGGCGCCTTCTCCGGCGGGCAGAAAATGGAATGGCGTCCACACGAGGCGGTTCTGGTCGTTCTCGGTATTGGCGTAGTCGAATAACTTGTGCGCGGTCGCAAAACGCTCGAAAGTCTCGCCGCCTTTGAAACGCAGTATTCCGCTCGTGGTCGCGTCGTCGACATACTGGCAGGCATGCGCGACGGTCTGTGCGTCGCCGGGCGTCATTCCGCCGATCCGGGCCGCAATGTAGACCACCCCGTAGTGAAAGTCGATATTCATGGCTGGCGCTCCTCGCACGCGTGAAAAGACGGCCGGCGTTTTCCCGATGTTTACGGATAGTATGGCGAGGCGAATACGGGGGACGGCTCGTGAATAGTGAATAGACGAGCCAGCCGCACGCAACTTGAAAGCGGGCGCGCGTTTTTTTGAATTTTTCAGCGCTTTTCCGCCGCTTCCGGGTGCTCGAATAGTCGGGCTGGCGATGAAATGAAGGGGGTGATCGGACTCGGCGCAACCGTCCGCTGCAAAGAAAAGTACAGGAAAGTACCAGGGAAAAACGCGGCAGACAGCAAGGAAAAACCAGCCCAAAGCAGGTTCGCGGGCGGTGCCCGAACCCCTCGCGAACCCGATTCGTCAGGTCAGATGCGTAATGGCGAGCCGGCTATTCCAGTGGCTGTTCAGGTACTCGAGTGCGAACATCCGGTGGCAGTGATGCGGTAAATGTTCACTGCAGAGCAGACAGCCCGATTGAAAGAGCGAGATATCCAGATTGCTTTCCACGCGACGCTTCGCAATCAGATCGAAATACTCTTCGCGAAAGTTTTCCCACGTCAATGCCTTACCCTGGTAGCGTTTCAGCAGATCCGGTTCCGGGGCCAGCTCCGGCACTTCGACGTACGCCGCATCGCACAGGTGCTCGAGAAAATAAGGCAGATCCTGCTTCTTCGCAAAGCCCGCGAGCTGCGAGGTGTTATTCAGGCGGATGTCGAGAACCGTGCGCACGTGGGCGTCCTTCAGCAAATCGAAGAACTTTTGCGCGGTCTTGCCCGTGAAGCCGATACTTGCGACCGGCACGGCGGTTTTATCGCGTTTCATGGTGAATCCCCCAGACGGGTTATTCTGCGCCCCAAAAACAAAGCCTCGCTGCGAGATTCGGAGCGAGGCTTTGTTTCAGCGTATTTTCAACGCGTCCCGGCGCATTTACTTGACGATGCCGACCAGTTCGACTTCGAACGTCAGGTCGGTGTTCGGCGGAATCGGACCCACGCCGCGATCGCCGTAAGCGGTTGCGGCCGGGCACGTCAGCCGTGCCTTGCCGCCTACTTTCATCTTCTGGACGCCTTGCGTCCAGCACGGAATCACGCGATTCAGCGGGAACGTGGCCGGGCCGCCGTGCTTCGTCGAGCTATCGAATTCGGTGCCGTTGGGCAGCGTGCCCCGGTAGTTGACCTTCACGACATCTTCCGCCGACGGCTGCGGGCCAGTGCCTTGCGTCAGGTGTTCGACGATGACGCCCGACGGCAGTTTTTCCGTGGTCGGCGCGGCAGCCATGGCCGTCGAAGAAAGAACGGTTGCAGCCAGCAAAGCGACGAGTAATTTCAAAGCCATTCTCCAGTGGGGTAAGCAGGCTGTCCCATTGTAACGGATCGGATGAGGGCTATCGTGACCGGAGCATTCGGGCGCTGACGAACGGGCAGGCGCAACCGGGTCGGGCCGTCGATGAATCGCTATTGCGGTTTCGTGGTCCGCGATGAATGTCGGCGTAAGTCATTTGCCGGCTGCGAATTCGATGCTGGAAGGGGACTTTCAATGCAGAGCCACGGTTTCGAGTTGCCGGGTGGGCAGCCATGCGATTGGGAATCGTGCCGTTGTGGAACGGTTTGTTGCCGGTCAATGGGTTCGCTGATGATATTGCTGGAAAGCCGCAATTCGTCCGAGCTTTTGTTACGGTGTTTTTTGCTTACGTTTTTGCTTTCGCTTTTGCTTGCGTTTTCGTTTTTGCGAGATTGCGCGGATCGGGTTCGTGTTTTTGACGCGTTCCGGGCAGAGGAAAGCGCGCGGCAATAGCAGGTATCGCGTTGCAAGTGTCGAACGGATTTTTTATGAGGTCTTTCGTCTGCGCAATTACGGCTCTCTGCTTTCGGGTCCGATCTGTATCGAAGTACTGCTGCAGGGATTCGACGTCGCGGGAATTCGTTTTGTGCTCGAACGCATGCATGTGATTCGCGTCGTTATCAGGTATTCAGGCATACCGACACCGTTTGCGTTTTCGTTTGCGTTGGTCGCCGGATAGGCCGATGTGAAAACGTCAGTGCCGGGAAGCTCGTGTCGTGTTTACCGGCGATCTGCTGCCGCGCGCGAATCGCTCATCGCATTCACGCTCGATGCGTTGCCTGTGCGGTGCTTGTCGAAGGCCATCGCAATCGGCATGCGGGTGCATTGCCGTACGCATTGAGGGTCGAAGACGTGTGCGAGCCGTAGCGTCTCAGGCCGTGGCGCGGTGCCGTCATCCGCGCGATAGATGATGCGTGTGTGCTTGCGGGTCGTCGCGTGCATCCGGTCTATCGGATCGCAATGCGAGCCGATGCGTATGCCGTGTTTGCAGTTTGAGATAAGCCGAGGAATGCTGCCGGCGTTTGGGAGTTTTGCGGACGGAGCCGTGGGACAGGACGCGTCGCTAAGAGGAAGGGCTTTATCGTAGTGCAGGAAAAAGTCATCGTATTCGGCGGGTAAGTGGACGGCGGCGGCCGTCCACTTCTTTTGCCGATGCATCCCTGCCGCGCCGCGCGGATTTCCTGGCGGAGACCGGATGCCCGGTCTCCGCAGATGAGGGACATCCCGCGTATTCCGCGTGGAGCGGGAATGTCCCTCCGGCCGTGCTTATCGTCAGTGACCGCCGCCGTGGCCACCACCGTGACCGCCACCACTGCCGCCTCCGGAGCCGCCACCGTGGCCACCGGAGCCGCCATTGCCGCCGTTTCCGGAACCACCGTTGCCGCCGCCATGGCCGCCGTTGCCTTGGCCGCCGCCGTGGCCGCCGTTGCCGGAACCGCCGTTGCCCTCGCCGCCGCCATGGCCTCCGTTGCCGGAACCGCCGTTGCCCTCGCCGCCGCCATGGCCTCCGTTGCCGGAACCGCCATTGCCCTCGCCGCCGCCGTGGCCGCCGTTACCGGAACCGCCG
>NZ_JAAGPQ010000114.1:0-22660 GCF_017104985.1 Paraburkholderia sp. Ac-20342
GCGGCCTCGGCGGCCGCCGCACGCATGCTGCTGTCGCTTCCGCTCGCCACCGAATTCGACGTGATCGCCGACGTGACCGGCCAGGGCGACAGCGCGGCATGGCGCACGCTGCGCGCCCAGGCGCGTGCCGACACCGCGCCGCTCAAGGACAAGCTCGAGCGCGCCCTGTCCGCCGACGAGCGCATCCGCTGGCGCCGCGAACAGGAGCGCGGCGAGATCGACCGCACGGCGCTCGCGAAGCTCGCGACGTCGCCCGGTTATCGCACGCCGTTTCGCACGCAGCGCGCGGCCAAGGGGCGCGACGTCGCGGTGACCTTGTTGATCGACCGCAGCGGTTCGATGGCCGGCCGCAAGATCGAACTCGCGCGCCTCTGCGCGAGCGCCCTATGCGATGCGCTCACGCAGTTGTCGTTCGATTGCGAAGTGCTCGGCTACTGCTCGCTCGAATCGGCGCCGATGAAGCAGCTCTACGAGCGCCAGCTCGCGGCCGGCGCCGATTTGCGGCGCTATAACCGCTTCGTCGAGCGGCTCGATCTGAAGGTCTACAAGCACTTCGGCGCGACCGATCTGAGCGGCCTCGCCGAAATCGACTGCGGGCACGAGAACCCGGACGGCGAGGCGCTCGCATGGGCCGCGACGCGGCTCGCCGATCACCCGGCCGCGCGCCGCATCCTGATGGTGTTCTCCGACGGCTACCCGTCGACCGGCGACGGCGATCCGCAGGTCTTGCGCAGCGATCTGCGCGAACGCGTCGCGGCGATCGGCAAGCGCGGCATCGAACTGGTCGGCATCGGCGTGCTGACCGATGCGGTCGAAGATTTCTATCCGCGTAACGTCGTCATCAGCCGGCTCGCCGAACTGCCCGCGACGGCGTTCTCGGTGCTTGGCTCGATGCTGCTCACACGCTAGTTTGCCAGTGCGGCGAGTTGGACCTTCGTCGCACAAACCGACTCCATGAACGCACCGAATCGGCGATCCGGCCGATCAAGCGAAATCCGTGTTTTCACCGACGACGGTTTGCACGAATCCGTGCGCAACGGGCTGAAGGCTTCCGAGGTCGGCACGCTGAATCGCGCCAGCGCGAAGGTCGTCATGGCCGGGTAGATGGACCTTGAAATTACAAAAAATCAGCGACTGGATTTAAAAATATTTTCTTTAATCAAAACTGGAATTATAAAAACATGAATTATCTTTTCCTTGACAGAAAAGAATGATGTGGCGAGGATGGAATGTAGTTAATTAATATCAATGGCGATTACAGAATAGTAAAAATTTCGTGTGAACGTATGCTCGCCGGCAAAAATACCTGGCATATGAATTTGTTCCATCACAGGAGAAAACCATGAAGCGCTTTATCTCGAACGCCATTCTTGCAAACGCTGTCTTGTGCTGTGCCGCTGCCTACGCGCAGACCCCGCCGCACAACGTCGGCGACAGGCATCCCAACCTGCGTGCCGCCCAGCATCTCGTTGACCAGGCCAACAGGCGGATCGACGATGCTCAAAGAGCGAACGAATGGGACCTCGGCGGGCACGCCCAAAGGGCTCGCGATCTGCTCGTCCAGGCCAATGAGGAACTCAAGCAGGCGGCGGAAACCGCGAATACCGAGCACAGGTAAACCGGACCTGTTAGCGAACATTGCCGGTGCCCGAATTTGCGGCACCGGCGTTATAGGTATAAATAGCGCTGAAAGTTAATCAGGGGCCAAGTCACACACCTCATGCCGGTCAAGGCCTTACTCGCCTTTGGCCGCCCCGAATCCAGTCTCGATTTCGTACCTGCATCGCGCAACGCTCGCAACCTTCATCAAAGCCTGCCGTGAAGCTTGACTGCGCGCGGTATAGGCAACGTAATAAACGTGTTCGCGCTTTTCATCTCGCCACCGGCGGCATCGTCGCGATCGGAATCAGGAATTCGGACACGCCGGTCAGGATGATCTGCACGCCGATGCACAGCAGCAGGAACGCCGACACTCTCAACGCGACCTTCGTGCCTTCCACGCCGAGGTAGCGCGCGAACACCACCGCGCGGCTATAGACCAGATAGACGGTCACGGCCACCGCGAGCGAAATCGCCACCGAGGCGATGCCCGACATCACGAACGCCGAGAGCTTGTGCGTGCGGTTCGCTGTCAGTGCGATGGCCGTCGCGATCGAGCCGGGCCCGGTGGTGAGCGGCACGGTCAGCGGGAAGAAGGCGCGCGACATCGCATTCTCCGCATCGACGCGCTTCACGCCGGTCTGCTCGGCCGGCTGCGTGTCCGGCGCATTGAGCATCTGCCAGCCGCCCACCGCGAGCGCGAGGCCGCCGCCGATGCGCAGCGCCTCCATCGAAATGCCGAAGAAATGCAGGATCGGCGTACCGATGAAAAACGCCACCAGCAGCACGACGCTCGCGTTGATCGCGATCTTGCGGGCGAGCACGCTGCGCTCCTCGGTGGTCAGCGAGGCGGTCCGGTCGAGAAAAACAAAAGCGCCGCCGATCGGATTGATGATGCTGATCAAGCCGGTAAAGCCAAACAGAATGTCGGAGATCAGGCTTTCGACCATATGTGTGTCCGTAGCGGGCCGCGTCGACAGACGCCGTGCCCTGTTGATGAACCCGGGGCGCGGACCCCACGAACTGCTGCGACGAACCGCGGCCCGGACCATGCTGCATTGCTGGCAGATGATATCGCGCCGCGCCAGCCAGGCCGCAAAAAACCGCGCGCCCCGTGCCCCGCGACGGCGCACGGCGAGTCCCGCTCGCGAGCGGCGCGCCGGGCCGCGCTCTGCCTTGCGGTGCAGCAATCGCACCGGAAAGATGCATCCGCAACTTTCGGAAAACTGACATTTATTTTGAAGCCCTTTACGGGACCAAAGTATCAGGCATAAAGTCGTCAACGCAGCCGTACTTTCAACGACATCTACCCCTTCGTTCGAGGAGTTGCCCACATGCTGCTTCGTGTACTTGCCGCGTTGCCGTTCATCGGCATCCTGGTCGGCGTTGCGTTTGTCAATCGTGTCGAGCCGCTCGTGCTCGGCATGCCGTTCGTGCTGGCCTGGATCGTCATGTGGGTGGTGTTGAGTGCGATCATCATGGCGATCGTCTACCGCCTCGATCCGTCCAACCGCCAGCTTGCCGCCGACGCCGAGGAGGTTCGCCCATGAGTGCACTCGTCATCATCGCGGCCGTCACGCTCGGCGCGCTGTTCCTCGGGGTATGCGCGCGGCGCGGCCACGACATGAGCCTCGAGCAGTGGAGCGTGGGCGGCCGTAGCTTCGGCACCGCGTTCGTGTTCCTGCTGATGGCCGGCGAAATCTACACGACCTTCACGTTCCTCGGCGGCAGCGGCTTCGCCTATGGCAAAGGCGCGCCGGTCTACTACATCCTCGCCTACGGCACGCTCGCCTACATCATCTCGTACTGGGTGCTGCCGCCGATCTGGCGCTACGCGAAGATCCACCGCCTCGTCTCGCAGCCGCACTTCTTCACGCGCAAATACGACAGCCCGGCGCTCGGCACGCTCGTCGCGCTGGTCGGCGTGGCCGCGCTGATTCCGTACCTCGTGCTGCAGCTGAAGGGGCTCGGCATCATCGTCGCGACGGTTTCGTACGGCGCGATTTCGTCGACGGCGGCGGTCTGGATCGGCGCCTGCGTGGTCACGGCCTACGTGACCGTGTCGGGCGTACGCGGCTCCGCGTGGAACTCGGTCGCCAAGGACCTGCTGATTCTGGCGATCGTGCTGTTCCTCGGCATCTATCTGCCGCTGCACTACTACGGCGGCTTCTCCGACATGTTCCGCGCGATCGACGCCGCCCGCCCCGGCTTCCTGTCGTTCCCGGCGCGCGGCTCGAGCGTGGTGTGGTTCCAGTCGACCGTGCTGCTGGCCGCGCTCGGCTTCTTCATGTGGCCGCACACGTTCGGCTCGATCTACACGGCGAAGGACGAGCGCATCTTTCGCCGCAATGCAGCAGTGCTGCCGCTCTATCAGCTGATCCTGCTGTTCGTGTTCTTCGTCGGCTTCGCGGCGACGCTGCGCGTGCCGGGCCTGACCGGCGCCGACATCGACCTGTCGCTGTTCCGCCTCTCGCTGCAAACGTTCGACCCGTGGTTCGTCGGCGTGATCGGCGCGGCCGGCATTCTGACTGCGCTCGTGCCGGGCTCGATGATCCTGACCTCGGCCTCGACGCTGCTCGCCAACGACGTCTATCGCGGCATGCTGAACCGCGGCGCATCGGATGCGACCGTCGCCACGATTGCCCGCGTGCTCGTGCCGATCGTGGCGCTCGTCGCGGTCGGCTTCACGCTGCACGGCGGCGCGACGATCGTCGCGCTGCTGCTGATGGGCTACAACTTCGTCACGCAGCTGTTCCCGGCCATGATCTGCAGCCTGCGGCCGCACAACCGCGCGACCAGGCAAGGCGCGTTCTGCGGCATCGTGGCCGGCGTCGCGGTGGTCACGCTGACCACGCTGCTGCACTGGAGCGTCGGCCAGTTGATGCCGTTCCTGCCCGATGCGCTGAAGGACGTCAACATCGGCATCCTCGCGCTGGTGGTCAACGTGATCGTGTTCGTGATCGTGAGCGCGGTGACGCAGCCGCGCGGCGCCGAGCAGACGCACGCGTCGGCGCATTGACATGTCCTACGTTCTCTACTATTCGCCCGGCACGGCCAGCATGGCCGTGCACTGGATGCTGATCGAACTGGGCGTGCCGTTCGAGACGCGCCTCGTCGATTTCGGCGCGGGCCAGCAGCATGATCCGGACTATCTGCGCCTCAATCCCGCCGGGCGGGTGCCGACACTGATCGTCGACGGCACGCCGCGCCATGAATCGGCTGCGTTGCTGATGCTGCTCGCCGAGCGGCACCCCGACGCCGCGCTCGCGCCGGCGGTGGGCTCGACGCAACGCGCCGCATGGATCGAGTGGATGATCTACCTCGCGAACACGCTGCTGCCCGCGATGCGCGACTGGTTCTACGCCGACAAGGACGGCGACGCCGGCGGTGCCGACGCGGTGCGCGCGCTCGCGCGGCGCCGCATCGAGGAGGCTTGCGAACGGCTCGATACGCACTTCGGCGGAGCGGAACACGCGTATTTAACCGGCGACAGGCTCAGCACCGCCGACCTGCTCGCGGTCGTGCTGATGCGCTGGACGCGCAACATGCCGCGGCCGGCGACGGACTGGCCGCATCTCGCGAGCTATATCCGCGGGATGCGCGCGCGGCCGTCGTTCATTGAGCTGAATGCGCGCGAGAAGTTGATGGGGTGGATGAACGAGGAGCGGTGACGTGTGTTTAGCATGAACAAGGCCGAATTGATCCGTTATATGCGGATACAGAATGACGCCGCAAAGGCTTGCGATCTGGCGATTAAGATTGAATATCCGTCACCAAAGGAACGGGCGCAACGCAACCATATAGAACTATATGATGTTATGGCAGCACGCTGCCGCTATGTGCTTAGAAGTCAACAAAATGAATTTCTGCGCGATCTCTATTCGATCAAAACGGGCTAAACGCCGTAGCTAATCCATTGAACTTTATCGAATCCCTCACCCCTCCCGCTCCACCCCCCCCGTCGGCGCCGCGAACGCATAACCGTCCTTGCCGTCGCGCTTGACCCGATACATCGCGGCATCGGCTGCGGCGACCAGGTGGCGCGGATCGTCGACGTCGTCGGGAAAGCTCGCGATGCCGATGCTCGCGCGCACGGGGCCGACACCCATTTCCTCGTCGGCGCGGACCACGCAGGCGATCAGCCGGCGCGCGATCTCGACCAGTTGCGTTTCGTTCACGAACTCGCGCACCAGCACCGCGAACTCGTCGCCGCCGATCCGTGCGACAAGGTCGCTCTTGCGCACCGATGCGCGGAACCGCGCCGACACGTCGACGAGGAATGCGTCGCCGGTGCGATGCCCGAACGAGTCGTTGACCTGTTTGAAGCCGTCGAGATCGATATAGAGCAGCGCGACCCGCCGCTCTGCGATCGCGGTCCGCGCGCCGTCAGCGGCATCGTCGAGCGCGGTAAGCAGCATGCGGCGGTTCGGCAAGCCCGTCAGCGGATCATGCAGCGACGCATGCTCGAACTCGTGCGATTGCCCTGCGAGTTGCCGGTTGCGCTTCGCATACATGCCGAGCGCGGTAATCAGCATGCAGAACAGCAGCGTGGCGAGCACGATCAGCGTGCGCGAGACGTGCGTCGCGCGTAGCCGCACGTCGGCGCTCGACGCCTCGCGTTGCGCGTGCCAGAACGCATACACGTCGCCGAGCTGCGCCACCGTAGTTTCGGGCGGCGCATCCGCCGCGAGCGTGGACGGAAGCGGCGGTGCCGGCGACGGGCTCGCGTCGACGAGCGCCGCCAGCGAGGCAAGACGCCGCGCGAATTCGCCGCGCGCCGCGCGATAGCCTTGCTGGTAGGCGGCGTCGCGGCTCACACCGGACATGCGCTGCCACACGGCCAGTTGTTCGCGCGCGCTGTCGGCGTGCTCGGTCGCTTCGAGCACGAGGCCCGCGTACTCCTGCTTGAATTGATCGGAGAAGACCGTGCGGATCTGCGTCGCGAGATACAGCACGCCGAACAGCAGACACAGCAGCGCGGCCACGGCGACGCTCGCCGGTCCGGGCCGCCAGCGGCGCATCCCTATCCGCGTGCGAACGGCGCCGCGCGGGCCGGCTCGCACGGCGGCAACCCACTCAAGGATGCGAGTAAATGTCTTGTTGTCGTCCGTTGCCATGTTGACGATAACTTACGCGTCGAAAGAAACTGCCCACGCGCGCAAACAGGCCGTCCTTGTGCTTCGCGTTCGACGACGCATGCCTTCCCTGCTGCGCGAGTCGCGTTTCTTTCGACGCACGGCCGGACGCGGGCTGCGCCGTGGAATCGGCGGCCTTCGCGGCGCGAAGGGGCGTGGATGGAGCAGAAGAGGTAGCCGTAGCAACGGGCGGATCAGCCGATGCATCAGCTACGGAATCAGACAACGTGCCTGCCAGCTGCACCGCAGGGGCAGCCCCCGCAACAGGCGGAGGACTCTGCCTGATCTGCCCCGACCACCCGCCCGGATCGTTGCCATGCTCGTTGGCGGCTTCGCGCGTATCAACGGACGCGGCCGGTTGCGTGCGAGACGCCTCGGCTTCATGCGCGACGCTCACCGTCGCCGTCGCAGCAGCAGCCCCGCCCGGCTTCGGCGAACCGAGCGCCGCACGCGCCCCGGCGATGGCCTGCGCATACACCTGCTGGTCCTGATCGAACCAGACGCCATAGGCGATGGTGCCCAACACGCCGAAAGTCAGCGCGACTGCCGCCGCGACGCAGAGCGCGAGGCGGCTGAAACGCCGCGGCACAACATCCGTCCGGTACGAACCGTCGAGGTCGAAGTCGCTATGTGGGTCGTCGGTTGCGGAATCACGCACGCGAATAGGATCGTGATCGGTAGCCATTGCAATACGCTCCGGGTACGTGCCACTTCGGGCTGACCAGTGGCCGCGAGCCGCGCTTGCGCGCCGCCGTTGCACGCACTGTTCGATGAATGTAGTCCTCTCGCCTGCGGGCCACAACAGGTTGACGTTGCGCTTTTGCCGCGTCCTTGTCGAGCCTCAATCGCGTTTGAAAATCAGGCTACCCATCGCCATGCCAAACGGCAACAAGGCAGGTAAAAGCTGCAACGCGGCAGGTAGGCGCGTCGCCGCCCCCGGCCGCTACGCCAGATGCGACAAGGGTTCCGCGAAACACGCCAGAGCGGTGGCTGTCACCGATGCAACAACTACGCCTGCCCCGTGGACAGCGCACGATGCAAGGCCACCGCTTGAAACGGGCTTTTGCCGAGACACGCGCCACATGCGGCGCGAGGCCTCCACCGAACTTGCCGCGGCACCGGATTCCCGAAATAGTCCGCGTGTAATGGTAAGTTCTCGTTCACGCGTTTCGCGAACGCGGGTTGCGAAACGCATAACGTCATCGCTCAGCATGCCAATCATGTCCAACGTGTATCAGCACAAACCTCTGACGCCTTTTCGCCGCGCCTTCGCGCGCTTTTCGCTGTCCGAAACCGCCAAGTACGCGAAGCTCACGCTCGGGCTGTGGATCGGCTTCGGCATCCCCTATCTGCTCGGCTATCCCGATGCGGCCGTGCCGCTCGCCGGTTCGACGATGCTGACGCTGGCGCTCGGCAGCTCGATTTCGGCTGCCCGAAGCTATTTCTACAAGCGCGTGTTTTCCAACGTGGTGGCGATGCCGATCGGCACGCTGCTGATCTGGCTCACCGCGCCACATCTATGGCTCGGCGCGGCGCTGCTGCCGGTCGTGATCTTCGGCATCGTGGCGTTGCGGCCATCGCTGTTCCAGATGACCAGCATCACGGTGCCGATCACGCTCGTGCTCTATACCGGCGAACATATTCCGCTGCTCGAACAGCGCCTGATCGGCGTCGTGCTCGGCATGTTCCTCGGCTTCATCATCCAGCAGATCGCGTTTCCGCCCGATCACGGCTACTGGGCGAATACGCTCGTCAACGACGGCAACGAGCAGGCGACCGGCATCGTCGAGCAGCTCGCGGCCGGCACGCTCGAAAAATCTCAGATCAAGCCGGCCGCGGCGAAGCTGCGCGCGCTAAGCACGAACCTCAAGCAGGCGCATCAGTTGCTGAAAACCGATCTCGAACAGGCCTGGGTGTCGCCGCATCTGAAGCGCAACGAGGTGCGGCTGCCGGTATTCGCGTGCTATCAGGAGACCTTCGATACGCTCGTCAATTTTCTCGAGACCATGGACACGTTCCATGCCCCGTTCGCCGCGCTCGATGCGGCATGGCGCGAGGCGTTTCTCGCGCGCCTCGGCCTGCTCGTCGCCGTGCACCGGCAACTGGCCGAGGCGGCGGACCTGCGCGTCGAACGTGCGCCGCTCGCCGCGCCGCCGCTACACATGGAAGACCTGCGTCAATTGAGCGAGGACCTGCCCGCGTCCAGCGTATTTACGAGCGTGTATCTCGGGCATCTGACCGGCTACGGAATTCTGCTGTGCCGCCTGAGCGAGCTGCACACCGCATGAGTGGCATGCAGTTCGCCGTGCAACTCGCCATGCGGCTTACTGCACCGTGATCGTCTGCTTCATGTTCGGATGAATGCCGCAAAATATCTTGTAGATACCGGGTTTATCGAACCTGAACTGATACGTGTCGTTCTGATCGAGCGCGGCCGAGCGGAACATGCCCGCATCGTTGACGACCGTGTGCGGCTCGCCGTCGAGGTTCGTCCACGTCACCGTCGAGCCGGCTTTGACGGTCATTGCCATCGGCATGAACATGAAGTTCCTGATGACGGCGGCATTGGGGCTTTGCGTCTGCGTCTGCATGTGCCCCTGCACCGGCGTTTGCGCCTCGCCCGATCCCGCCGACATCGCGAGAATCAGAACGCTGCCGAGCAGGTTGAAAAATACACGGACCACGATACGGGTTTGCATGATCGATCTCCTCAGGGCGCGAAAAAATGCGGGCTTCGCCGTGCCGTTCATGCGAGCGTCGCATCATTGAGCGTCGCTTTGAGCGGATGCCGCGCGATGCTGACGCTCGTCACGCCGAGCATCTTCGGCAACTGGTCGCTCGCGACTTTCAGCGGCCCCGGGCCGTCGCCATGGCCGGCGGTCGGCTGCGGATAGGCGGTCGAGCGCGCGGTATGGAACGTGACGTTGCCCTCGACCTTCGACACGATCTGATGGATATGGCCGTTGAGCACCGTCACCGAACCGAAGCGCTTCAGGTAGCTCATGGCCTGCCCCGCGTCGCCGGTGCCCCAGCCCCACGGTTCGTAGATCGTCCACATCGGCATGTGCGCGAACACGACGACCGGCGTGCTCGACGAGCGTCCCTTCAGATCGTTTTCGAGCCACGCGAGCTGTTCGTCGCCGAGACCGCCGAGGCCGTTCGGCTTGAAATGCATCACGTTGACGAGGCCGACGAAATGCACGCCCTGATGATCGAAGCTGTAATAGCCGCAGTTATCGGAGGCCTTGCCGAAGCGGTTGAAGTATTCGGTGCCGGGGCCGTCGGTCACGTCGTGCTCGCCGGGCACCGTGTGCAGTTCGGTGATTTTCAGGTCCGCCAGCAGTTGCGCCGCGAGATCGAATTCGGATGCCTTGGACAGATGCGTGATGTCGCCCGTGTGGATTGCGAGCGGCGGTCTGGACGGCATCGCGTTGACGAAGTCGATCGTCTGTTTCAGCGTGCCCGCGACGTCGGGATTCGCTTCCTTGTTGAAGCCGATATGCGTGTCGCTGATCTGCAGGAAAAGCGGCACGCCCGTCGATGCCGACGCGGTTTTTGCATCGGCGGCGAGCGCGAGTTCGACCGGCGCGAGCACGCCGCCCGACAGCATGAACACGGTGCCGAGTCCACCGAATGCAAGACATTTGAGCGCGCCGCGACGCGCCGGATCGAACGGATGATGTGACGACATGATGACCTCACGAAGAAGATTCGCCGCAGAAGCTGCGGGAGTGTCCCGCGGCCACTGCGGCCCGGTTCGTGAGGCATGACTGGCGCTGCGCGGGTTTTATTCCCGCCGGCCGTGCTCAATGTCGTCGTGTCGATGGCGGCGACTTCCGCCGCCGCGTGTGAAGCGTGCAATCATGAAGCGCGCAAGCGCGACTCACGCCTGCCAGGCGGCCTGTCCGGCGCGTTCGGGAAACGGCTTGCGCCACGCGTCGAAAGCGTTCAGCTGATCGTGCCAGCGCTGTACTTCGGAGAATTCATTGAGCGGTATCGCCGCCCTCGGCGCATACGGCAACATCGCGCCAACCAGAAAATCCGCGACCGACAGGTCATTGCCGAGCAGCCACTTGCGGCCCTTCAGGTGTTGCTCGAGCACGGCGGCGTTCTTGCGGAACAAGCCCTGCGCCTCGGCGACTTTCGCTTCATCGGGTGCGCCGATGCCGACCCACGCCTTGACCAGGTATTCGTAGTAAAGCGCGCCCGCCTGACGAAACAGATGCTGGCTATTCCAGCTCATCCAGCGCACGACCTCGATCTGCTGCTGCGGATCTCGCGGCCAGAGCCCCGAGTCCGTGCGTTGCGCGAAATAGCAGGCGATCGCGTCGGCTTCCCAGAGCTTGCGTTCGCCTTCGACGAGCACCGGCACCTTGCCGTTCGGATTGATCGCGAGATACTCCGGCTTCGTTTGCTCGCCTTTGAGCAGGTCGACGAACACGTAGTCAATCGGCAAATCGAGGTAGCGTGCCACAGCGCAGACTTTGCGCGGAGCGGGAGTTTCAGCGTAGTAAAGCTTCATATCCGGTCTCGGGTTGAGTTAAGAAGATGTCGAAGTGGCGTTACCGTACACGCATTCATGTTCCGCTGCAGCGAGCTTCGCCAGCCTGTGCCTCCAGGAAGCGTTCGAGCTTGTCGAACGAACCGCTCCAGCCGGTCCGGTGATCGTCGCGCGCGGCTTCGTCGAAGAACTGCGCATGCGTGAAGTGGAGTTCCGTGCCCTCGTCGATCGCGCGCAGCACGATCGTCACGAGCGAGCGCCGCTCGGGCATCGTGACCCACTGCCACGTAAAGACCAGCTTGCGATCGGGCTCGACCTCGCGATATTCCCCGCTGCAATCGTGCGTTTCGCCATCCAGCGTCTGGAACACGACGCGAAAGCGCCCGCCCACGCGCGGATCGGCTTCGGCGCTCAGCACCGGGCCGCCATCCGGTCCCCACCAGCGCGCCATCAGTTCGGGACGCGTCCATGCCGCGTACACCTTCGCGGGCGGAACCTTCAGGCGTCGCACGATCGTGAGGCTCGGCTTCTGCGTGGGCTGCGTGGTCATTCGGATTCCCCTTCGACAAAATCGGCCAGCCGGTCGAGACTCGCGGACCAGAAACGCTCATAGCGCCGAAGCCACGCCATGGCCTCTTCCATCGGACCGGCAACGAGTTCGACCGACACGGTTCGTCCGCGCTTCGTGCGAGAAATCAGACCGGCCTCGTCGAGCACGTCGAGATGCTTCATCACGGCCGGCAGCTTCAGCGGCAGCGGACGCGCAATCTCCGTGACCGACAGGCCGGGCTCGCGTTCGAGACGCACGAGGATGGCCCGCCGCGTCGGGTCGACGAGCGCGGCAAACGTACGATCGAGTTGACTGGATGAATACTTCACCATGTGGTGAACTATAGGCGCCAGGCGAACGGCGTCAAGGTTTTTATCGAAATGTCGCGAAATGTCGCGAAGTGCCGGGATCGTTCGCCGGGCGAAGGCCGGATAATGAACGTCCCTGTCTGAACGTCCCTGCCCGCATGAATCCGCCGCGAATCCGGGCCGGTTCACCCACCGATCGAGAGGAGATTGACGCGATGTCCGCTGACGAATCCAAAGTGCCGCGTGTGCTGCTGACCAACGACGACGGCATCGACGCGCCCGGCCTCGCCGTGCTCGAAGCCGTGGCCGCCGAACTCGCGC
The DNA here is from genome assembly GCF_017104985.1 of Paraburkholderia sp. Ac-20342. Taxonomy (NCBI): domain Bacteria; kingdom Pseudomonadati; phylum Pseudomonadota; class Betaproteobacteria; order Burkholderiales; family Burkholderiaceae; genus Paraburkholderia; species Paraburkholderia sp. Ac-20342. Next base: position 12,415 of record NZ_JAAGPQ010000114.1, read on the forward strand.
ACGAAGTCTGGGTGGTCGCGCCCGAGCACGATCAGAGCGGCACCTCGCATTCGATCAGCCTGCATTCGCCGCTGCGCGTGAGCCGCCAGGGCGAGCGCCGCTTCGGCGTGACCGGCACGCCCGGCGACTGCGTCGTGATGGGCGTGCGTCATCTGATGCGCGAGGCGCCGCCCACGCTCGTGCTGTCGGGCGTCAATCGCGGCGCCAATCTCGGTGTCGAAACGATGTTCTCGGGCACGGTCGGTGCGGCGATGACCGGCCTGCTGCTCGGGCTGCCTTCGTTCGCGCTGAGTCAGGCTTTTCGCGATCGCGAGCGCGTGCGCTGGGACACGGCACGCACGCTCGCGCCCGGCGTGATCCGCCAGTTGCTCGCGATCGAGCAGGCGGCGCCGACCTGCCTGAACATCAACTTCCCCGACGTCGATGCGGCCGACGCCGGCCCGCTCACGCCGACGCGGCAAGGCGTCGGCCTCGTCGAAGACATCGACGTGCTGCCGCAGGTCGACCCGCGCGGCATGGCGTATCACTGGCTGCGCTTTCAGCGCGGCACGCGCGCGAACGATGCCGACAGCGAAACGGCGGTGGTCGCGGCGGGCCGCGTGTCGGTCACGCCGCTCGCCTTCGATCGCACCGACGACACCACGTTCGCGCGGCTCGCGGCATCGCTGCGCTGAGTGGTTCAGGGCCGCCGCGCGACGGCGGAAGACGGCGTGCCGCCGGGTCCGACCGGACTCGGATTGCCGAAGGCCGGCAGGCTGCCGTCCTCGCGCGCCCGGACGAGTTCGGCCAGGACCTGGGCGCGTGTTTTGCGGCCGTCGTCGCTGGCTTGCGGCGAGGCGTCGGCGGACGGTGCCGGGCCGTTGCTCGCGGCTGGCGCGGCCGGTGCGGTGCCGGATATCGACGCTGTGGGCCCGCTAGCTGGCGCAAGCCGTCGATGCGGCCGCGCGGAAGTTGTTGGCGATGTTTTTTTCACGGCCCTCGTTGTGGACCGCTCGTGCACGGGCACCGATGGCTTGCTTCGCGTGCCGGCAGGCCGTGCATGATGGCCGCGTGAAGTCGTCGCGGCGTTTGCCGCGAGTCGCGTCGGCCTGGCCACGCCTGGCGCATTTCTGGCCGGCTCGCGACGTGCAAGCCGGCGCTCGCGCGACGCGTGCGACTCGTGCGGATGGCTGTTTTTTGCCGCCTCGTGCGATGAGGGGCGAGCGGATCTGAGCGCAGGCTGTCGCATGTTGCTCGCCTGCAATGGCCGTTGTTGCCGCGGCGGTGCTTGCGGCACGCTGAGCGGCGGATCGTTGCGCGGCTCCGTCGATGCAAACGTCGCGTCCGGCGGCGTGTCCGCTCGCGCTGGCGCCGTCGCTCTTGCCCTGGCCGCATCGCTGCGACGCGAGTTATTGTGCGCCGCCCATGGGTTCGTCAGCGCATTGTCGCCACTCCGCTCGACACGCCCCATCGCCACCGATGGGCCCGTGAGTTCGCTGCGCTCGCCGTCGCTCCTGAGCACCAGTTCGTCGTTCGGCAGCCAGTTGTTTTCGAACTGCAGCACATACAGGCCGATCGCCACCACGCCGACGACGAGCCCCGTCAGCACTGCCATTCTCGGTTCGCGATACAAGACGGATTCCCCTTCCAGCAGATCGACGTGCCGGGGCTAGCGCGATACGCACACGCGCGCAAACGCGCGTCGATGCGTACGGGCGCCCCGGGATTCAACCGGAAGTGGGCAGCGATCGATCCGATGGATGCCGCCATCACCGCCATCGCGACCGCCATGCGGCCGCTCAATGCACAGATGAATGAGAACGCAGCATAGGCAGTCGGTTCTCATTGCGCGCAGGGCGTGCGATGAATCGGCGGATCAGGCAGAGCGTGTGTCCGAATCGGGCGAGCGCGCGATGGATAAACCGGCGGCAATTCGAATGTGTGTTGTCCAGATACACGATGCACAACGATGAAAAGCAAACGCGGCGCACTGAACCTCAGTGCGCCGCGCTTTTTACGTCTGCTGCGTTATGGCTTTTTTCGGGCCTGCGGCCTTTGCGTTAATGCCCGCCTGAATACGCGCTAGATATGCCCGATTCCCAAAGCCGCATTAAACGGCATAGATTTCCGGATTCTCCGCAAGCGGTAAAAATTCGCCGGTCTTGCCATCGAGCGCGAGCATCTCGCCGCTTTCGATATTGAAGATCCAGCCATGCAGCCGCAGCGTTTTATTGACGAGCCCGACCGCTACCGGCGGATGCGTGCGGATATTGCCAAGCTGCGCGATCACGTTGTCCTTGACGAGCGCTTCGAGACGCTCGGCATCCGAGCAGTAGTGACGCGATGCGTTGATGGCCTTGGCCGCATCCGCGTGACGCAGCCAGCTCGCGACCGCCGGCATGTGTTCGAGGTTCGTGCAGGTCGAGATCGCCGTCATCGCGCCGCAGTTCGAATGGCCGCAGATCACGATGTCGGTCACGCCGAGCACGGCCACCGCATATTCGACGGTGGCCGACACGCCGCCCGGCTCCGGGCCGTACGACGGCACGATGTTGCCCGCGTTGCGGATCACGAAGAGCGAACCCGGCTCGGTTTGCGTGAGCAACTCCGGCACCACGCGGCTATCCGAACAGGTCACGAACAGCGTGCTGGGATTCTGTGCCGTCGACAAACGCTTGTACAGCGCGCTCTGTTGCGGAAAGATCTCGCGTTGAAAGCGGATCAAACCTTCGATGATTTCCTGCAAGATATTCTCCAGAGTTTCGAAGAGACTGTTTGCTGACTGCCGCGACTATACAGGAGCCTCCCGCCGCTCGCGCGAACCGCCGTGCTAATCGGTGTTGCGCGAGCGACGGATTCGAACCCGGGAGTCCCCGCGCACCTCAACTGAAATCGCTGCCCTCGAGCTCCACCGACTGCCCGCCATTTTTCTCGAGCACGCGCCGTGTGGCATTTTCAATGCGTGCGCGGTTCGCCTCGAAGGTCCCCACCAGATCGTGGGCCGATGAGCCGCCGTTGCCGAAGTGGCTGTTCAGCGCGTCCAGCGATACGCTGCACCATACGCCCGTGCCGTCCACCTTGGCCTCGAAGGCAACGCGCGCGGCGGCTATCACTTCCCGACGTCCAGTGAATTCGATCCTCATCATGGTCCTCCATGTGTCGAAAGGGAATGTTGAATGCGCAACGCCCGTGCCAAAGCGGCAAGGCCGGCCTGACCCGCTTACACGCTGACCCGCTTACCCGCTTTTTCCCGCCCGCTCGCCCGAACGGAGCGGACCCGCGGCCGGGCTTGCCTGCACGAGGAATCCGGGCACGCATGCGCCGTAAGGTGCATACTCCACAGCGGCCGCCTTGCGCGGCCGCGCCGATGCGTCGCGCCTCGCCCCCGGCGAGCCGCCCGACGCGCTCCACACATCGATACTACGCCTTCATGTCCCGCAGCCCTCAATCCGCACGCCATCTCGTCATCATCGCCGTGATGGCCTCGATGGCGATGGTCGCCATCGAGGCGACCATCGTCTCCACCGCCATGCCGCAGATCGTCTCGCAACTCGGCGATCTGCATCTGTATAGCTGGGTGTTCTCGTCGTTCCTGCTCACGCAGACCGCGATGACCGTGATCTTCGGCAAGCTCGCCGACCTCTACGGACGCAAGCCCGTGCTCCTCACGGGCATCGCGATCTTCCTCGTCGGCTCGACGCTTTCCGGCTTCGCCTGGTCGATGCCCTCGATGATCGCGTTCCGCCTGCTCCAGGGCGTCGGCGCGGGCGCGATCCAGCCGGTCGCGCTGACCATCGTCGCCGACCTCTACCCGGCGCGCGAACGCGGCAAGGTGCAGGGCTATCTCGCCAGCGTATGGGCGATCTCGGCGGTGCTCGGCCCGATGGTCGGCGGCTTCATCATTCACAACCTGTCGTGGGCGTGGATCTTCTGGATCAACCTGCCGATCGGCCTCGCGGCAGCGGCCGGCTTCATCGCGTTCCTGCGCGAATCGGAACGGCACGCGCGGCCGTCGATCGACTTCGGCGGCGCCGCACTCTTCATGGCCGCGATCGCCGCCTTGATGATGGCGCTCACCTACGCCGGCGACAACGCCCTCACGCAGGCCGGCTGGGCGGGCGGCGTGTTCGTGGTGTGCGTGGTCGGCTTCGTGCTGCAGGAGCGCCGCGCGGCCGAGCCGATGATCTCGTTCGCGCTCTGGAGCCGCCGGCCGATCGCCGCCTGCAACAGCGCGACGGTGCTGGCCGGCATGATCCTGATGGGCGCGACCACCTTCCTGCCGATGTACGTGCAGGGCGTGCTGCACCGCTCGCCGGTCGTGGCCGGCCTCGCGCTCACGATGATGATGGTCGGCTGGCCGAGTGGCGCGACCTTCGCGGCGAAGTCGTTCCACCGGCTCGGGCTGCGGCGCATGCTGATCGGCGGCAGTTCGTTCGTGCCGCTCGGCGCGGTACTGCTGCTGTTCCTGTCGCCAGGCGCCTCGCCGGTCATCGCCGGCGTCGCGTCGCTCATCATGGGCTTCGGCATGGGCACGTCGAGCGTCAGTTCGCTCATGCTGATCCAGGAGATCGTCAAGCCCGAGGAGCGCGGCAGCGCGACCGCATCGAATCTGTTCTCGCGCAATCTCGGCAGCACGCTCGGCGCGACGCTGTTCGGCGCGGTGCTGAACTTCGGACTCAGTCATTCGAAAGGCGTCGCCACGGTGACGTCGGACCAGCTGAAGGCACTGCTGCAGAACCGCGCGGCCGATCTCGGCGACAGCGACCTGATCCGCCTCGTGCTGCATCAGTCGCTGCACCTGACGTTCGTGTCGATCTTCGTGATCGGGCTGTGCGTCGTCTCGCTGTTCTCGCTCGTGCCGACGATCCGGCTCAGCGGAGACAAGCCGGTGCCGGTCGAAGTCCTGTCGCCGATGGAAGACTGAGCGCTTTCTCTCACTTGAAATAAAAACGCGCCCAACTCAGAATGGCGCAACGCCTCAAAGGCATACCAAGAAAAACATCGAGAGAAGGCGATCACATGGATCGTGTCGAACCCCATCCTGGAGCGTCGGGCCACGCTTCGGGCATGCCCCCTGCCGCGTTTTCCGTTTTCGCGGATTGGGACAGCGCAGCGACTTTCAAGCTGCGCTATTCAGTCCGGCCAAAAAGCTGGCATCTGCGCTGGAATCCGTTGTCCGCCTTGCGCCATGCATTACGCATCAAAGGCGAACTATCGATCCGCCAGGAGCGCGTCGTGCTGCGTCGAGCGAGCGGCCGTCAACAGTACGACTTTCACCGCGACGAAATCTACGACATCGAGTTCGACGGGCGGCAGTTGTGCTTCGATCTGCGCGCGGGCTCGCGCGACGTGCGACGCGTCGCGCTGACCACCGGCAGCCTCGAAGACGTGCAGCAGATCGTCGGCCTGCTGCCCGCGCAGATGACGCCCGCCTTCGCGGCCGAGCGGCGCGCGCTCAACACGATCAACTACCGGCTTGCCGCGCTGACGCCGCACCTGTGGGTCACCTACGCGCTGATCGTGCTGAACCTCGTCGTTTTCATGGCAATGTACGCCGCCGGCGCCGACCCGTTCAAGCCCCATCCGAGCACACTGCTCGACTGGGGCGCGAACTTCGCGCCCGATACGCTCAGCGGCGAGCCGTGGCGTCTGGTGAGTGCCCTGTTCGTCCATGCGGGCCTCGCTCACCTCGTGTCGAACATGCTCGTGCTCTATGCGCTCGGCCGGCTGACCGAACGTTTGTACGGCAACGCGCGTTTTCTCGCGCTCTATCTGTTCGCCGGGCTCAGCGCCAGCATGTTCAGCATCTTCGTGCATCCCGCGCTCAGCACCGTGGGGGCGTCCGGCGCGATCTTCGGCGTGGCCGGCGCGCTGCTGGTCTACGTGCTGCGCTATCGCAAGGAGTTGCCGAAGACGCTCGCGGAGCGCAATCGCAGCGCGATGTGGGTGTTCATTCTCTTCAATCTCTATAGCGGTCTGGTGCATCGCGGCGTCGACAATGCCGCGCACGTCGGCGGCCTGATCGGCGGCATGCTGATCGGCGCGCTGCTTGCGCGGCCGCTCGAACCCGTCGCGCGTGAGCGCCGCTCGCGCACGAGCCTGCTGGCGTCGACGCTGGTGGGGGGCGCCGCGCTCGGTGCGTTCGCCTATCCGCTTACGCACATGGGCGCGGCGAGACTCGAAGATGCGCAGTTCGAGAAAGTGCTGTTCGACATGCATCCTGCCCAACTGAAAGCGCTCGCGGACCTCGACGCATGGCGGCACATGCGCATGGCGTCGCAGGTCGAACGGGACGTGGCCTCGAACCGGCTCATCACCGATATCCTGCCGGAGTGGGACGCCCTCTACACGGCGATCGACCACGCGAAGCTGCCGCCCCGGTCGCCGCGCACCGCGATGCGCACGGCGCTACTGCGCTATCTCGACGACAACCGGCAGATCTTCCACCGCGAAGCGGTGCTGCTGACGCATCCGCAGGAGACCGACGACGCCACGCAGGCTCCGATCCGCGCGCTCGCCAAGGATGCGCGCGACCAGATCGATCTGGTCACGAAGCTTTCGCATGGGCGCGTGGTGCGCCCGCCTGGCGCCGAGCGCAAGGAGAGGCAGGAGCGCCCGTGAAGGCGCTGCTGAGGCGTTGACGAAGCGCTGATGACGCGTTGAGAACAGCGGCCCCATGCAGGCAGACCCAGCACCTACCCGGCACGCACACGCGACATGCCCCCTGCCGCCCGCCACGCTCAAGCGCCCTTCGCGTACAACGTCGACTCCGCGAAGCCCTCGGCGGCCAGCACCTCGCCGACCAGAATCAGCGCGGTCCGTTCGATCGACGTCCCTGCCACCTTGCCGACGATATCGTCGAGCGTGCCGGTGATCTTCTCCTCGTCGGGCCAGCTGGCGCGATAGATCACCGCGATCGGACAGGCGCCGCCGTAATGCGGCCGCAACTCGTCGACGATGCGCGCGAGATGCCGCACGCCGAGGTGAATCGCCAGCGTCGCGCGATGCCGGGCGAGATCGGCGAGCTGTTCGCCCTCGGGCATCGCCGTCTTGCTAGCATAACGTGTGAGGATCAGCGTCTGCGAAACATCGGGCAGCGTCAGTTCGCAGCCGAGCGCGGCCGCGCAGGCGGCCGTCGCGGTCACGCCGGGCACGATCTCGTACGGAATGCCGAGTTCGCGCAGACGGCGAATCTGCTCGCCGATCGCGCCGTATAGCGACGGATCGCCCGAATGCACGCGCGCGACGTCTTGCCCCTTCGCATGCGCGGCTGCGAGCAGCGCGACGATCTGGTCGAGATCGAGGTCCGCGGTGTTGACCACCTGCTCGGCGCGATGTCCTTCGAGCACCGCCGCCGGCACGAGCGAACCCGCGTAGAGAATCACCGGGCAGGCACGCACGAGCCGCTGCCCTTTCACCGTAATCAGCTCCGGGTCGCCCGGACCCGCGCCGATAAAAAACACCGTCATTCAAGACTCCAAACGTTATTCAATGAGCTGTTGCGCCGACCGCGCCGACCGTACGCAATGCGTCGAGCAGATCGGCAACGGCGGCAAACTCGCGCTCGGCCGGCGGCAGTGGCGGACGCCGCAGCATCACGACCGGCAGGCCGCGTTCGCGCGCGACCTCGAGCTTCGCCTCGGTGGCGCCGCCCCCGCTGTTCTTGCTGACGACCACGTCGAATGCCTGCAGCGCGAACAGCGCGCGCTCGCCATCGAGCGTGAACGGCCCGCGCGCCGCGAGCGTGCGCGAGCGCGCCGTGTCCGGGTGCGGGTCGAGCACGCGCACGGTCCAGAACTGATGCGGCGGGATTTCGTCGAGATGCGCGAGCGGTTCGCGCCCGAGCGTGAAGAGCGGCCGCCTGAACGGCGCGAGCGCCGCCGTCAGTTCGTGCCAGTCGCCGACCATGCGCCAGTCGTCGCCGGCTTGCGGCTGCCACGCCGGACGGCGCAGTGCCCAGCACGGCACGTGCGCCGCGCGGCTCGCCTGCGCCGCGTTGGCGCTGATTTGCGCCGCGTACGGATGGGTCGCGTCGATCACGAGCCCGATCCGTTCGCTTTCGAGGTAACGCGTGAGGCCGTCGGCACCGCCGAAACCGCCGACGCGCACCGCGCACTGCAAATCGTCGGGCACCTTGCCGAGACCCGCGAGACTGTACACGTGCGTGGGGCCGAGCCGGCGCGCGATCTTCAGCGCGTCGCCGGTGCCGCCGAGCAGCAGAACCCGCATCATCGCGCGGCTCCGACCAGCTTGCCCTGGCGATCGATCGCAAACGTCTCGACGCCGACCTGCGGCGGCACGATCTCACGCGCGACGGCCAACGCGCGCGCGCAGACGATATCGCCGAGCGGCACCTGCTGCGCATGCGCTAGCGCGAGCGCCTGCTGGCTCGTGTTGGCCGCGCGCATCGCGGCTTGCAGCGCGGCGTCGGCGCCATGCGCGGCGGCCCATGCCGCAAGCTGTTCGAGGTCGATGCTCGAATTGCGGCTATGCAGATCGAGATGGCCCGCCGCGAGCTTGCTGAGCTTGCCGAAGCCGCCGCAGATGCTGAGCCGCTCGACCGGCGCGCGCTTCATATGCTTTAGCACCGCGCCCACGAAATCGCCCATTTCGATCAGCGTGATATCGGGCAGGCCGTAGTGCGCGCGCATCGCGTCCTCGCTCGCGTTGCCGGTGCAGGCGGCGAGATGCGTGTAGCCGTTCGCGCGCGCGACGTCGATGCCCTGATGGATCGACGCGATATACGCCGAGCACGAAAACGGCCGCACGATGCCGGTCGTACCGAGAATCGACAACCCGCCGAGAATGCCGAGGCGCGGGTTCATCGTTTTCAGCGCCAGTTCTTCGCCGCCCTCGACGCCGACCGTCACCTCGAAGCCGCCGCGGTACGCGTGCTGCGCGGCGAGTTCGCTCAGATGCCGCGTCATCATCTGGCGCGGCACCGGGTTGATCGCCGGTTCGCCGACCGGCAGCGTGAGCCCCGCGCGCGTGACCGTGCCGACGCCGGGCCCCGCGCGAAAGATCACGCCGGGCTCGGGCACGAGGCGCACGCGCGCGAAGACGACCGCGCCGTGGGTCACGTCGGGATCGTCGCCGGCGTCCTTGATCGTGCCGGCTTCGGCGATCCGTCCGCTGTGCGGGCTTGCTTGCGGGTTTATTTGCACACCCGCTTGTTCATTGTCATGTTCGTTGCCATGCGTGCCCGTTAACCCGCTGTCCTGCGTCCCGCCCTCATCGCCCCGCGCCACGAACCGGCAAAACACGAGCCGCATCGGTACATGCTGGCCCTTCGGCAGCACGATCTCGGCGACCTCGCTGACCACGCCCGCGAGCAGCAGCCGCGCCGCCGCGAGCGAGGTCGCCGTCGCGCAGCTACCGGTCGTGTAGCCGCTGCGCAGCGGCGCCGGCTGTTCGGGAGTCTCGTCGCGCATCACGAATCGGCCGACCGGTTATCCGGCGACGCATCGGCCGGCTTCGTCGCTTCGAGCAGCGTGATCGGCAACGCCTGGCGCCACGTGTCGAAACCGCCGAGCGGTTGCGCCTGCGCGAGCGCGATACGCGTGAGCGTGCCGCCATGCTGCTCGCGCCATGCGACGAGCGCCGCCTCGCCTTGCAGCGTGACCGCATTGGCGACGAGCCGGCCGCCGTTGCGCAGACTCGCCCAGCAGGTGTCGAGCACACCGGGCTCGCTCACGCCGCCGCCGATAAATACCGCATGCGGCGCGGGCAGCCCCTGCAACGCGGCGGGCGCGCGGCCGGCCACGAGTTGCAGCGCCGGCACGCCGAGCGCATCGCGATTCCGCTCGATAAAGCCCTGGCGCATCTCGTGCGCTTCGATCGCAATCGCGCCGCAGGCCGGATGCGCGCGCATCCACTCGATGCCGATCGAGCCGCTGCCCGCGCCGACGTCCCACAGCAATTCGCCGGGCGCCGGCGCGAGGCGCGCGAGCGTGATCGCGCGGATATCGCGCTTGGTCAACTGGCCGTCGTGAATGAACGCGTCGTCGGGCAGGCCGCCGCTCAGTGGCAGACGCGGCGCATGCGCGGACGCGCGGCAGTCGAGCGCGATCAGATTGAGCGCGGCCATCTCGCCGGCCGGCCATTGATCGGCGCGGCCCTCGATGCACCGTTCCCGCTCGCCGCCGAGATGTTCGAGCACGCTCATGCGCGTCGCGCCGAAGCCGCGCGCGACGAGCGCGGCCGCGAGCGCCGCGGGCGTGCCGCCATCGGCGCTCAGCACGAAGAGGCGCGCACGGTCATGCAGATG
>NZ_JAAGPQ010000115.1:0-22386 GCF_017104985.1 Paraburkholderia sp. Ac-20342
TACTTCGAGCGCGGCCAGACGCTCGCGCAGCACCGCTTCGAGCGCGGCTTCCCAACCCGCTTCGACGTGCAGCTTCTTCCACAGACGCGGCAGGCCGCCCAGTTCGTGCCTGTCGAGCCACGGCTGGATCTTGCCCTCGGTCTGCACGTTCTCCTGCAATTGCCTGAGCGCGGCGAGACGCGCGTCGAGCTGATGAATCTGCGCGCTTTCGGCCTGCACGCGCTCCTGCGCGGCGCGGCGCTCGGCATCCAGACGCGGCAGTGTTTCCTGCGCCTCGGCGAGACGGCCTTGCGCGTCGTGCAGAATTTCCTCGTGCTCGGCGAGCTGCATGTGCAACTCGCCGAGCTGCGCTTCGTCGGGCGCGCCGAGACCGCCCGCTTCCGATTTGAGCCGCTCGTGACGCTGCTGCAACTGCTGCAACTGCTGATCGGCATTGCGCTGATGCGCGGCTTCGAGCTTGAGCGCCTGCTCGGTTTGCGCGATGCCGCCGCGCTCGGTGTTCAGTTCGGCCTGCGCATCACGCCAGCGCGCTTCGAGCGCGGGCAGCGCGTCGTGCTTCGCGGCGGCGTCCTCTTCGGCGAGCGCGGCTTTTTCTTCGGCGACGGCCAGTTGCTCCTCGGCGTCGGCGATATCGTCCTGCGCCTTGCCGGCCTGCGCCTGCCACTGCTCACGCTGCGCGGTCAGCGCGGCGATCTGCGCCTGCACGCGGTTGCGCGATTCGACGATGAAGCGGATCTCCGCTTCGAGCCGGCTCACCTCGGCGTTGGCTTCGTAGAGCGCGCCTTGCGCGCCCTGCATCGCATCGCTCGCCGAGTAATGCGCGACGCGCAGCGTTTCGAGTTCCGCCTCGACTTCGCGCAGCTTCGCGGTTTGCGCCTCGAGGTCGATCTGTGCCTGTTCGATCGCGCGCTGCTGGCGCTGCTGCTCGCCGGCCGCCTCGTTCTTGCGCAGCAGCCACAGCAGACGCTGCTTTTCCTCGCCGTCGCTTTGCAGCTCGCGATAACGCGTCGCGACGACCGCCTGCGCCTCGAGCTTTTCGAGGTTCGAGCCGAGTTCGCGGACGATGTCCTCGACGCGCGTCAGATTCTCACGCGTGTCGTGCAGACGGTTCTCGGTCTCGCGGCGGCGTTCCTTGTACTTCGAGACGCCCGCAGCTTCTTCGAGGAACACGCGCAGTTCTTCGGGCTTCGCCTCGATCAGCCGCGCGATCATGCCCTGGCCGATGATCGCGTAGGCGCGCGGCCCGAGGCCCGTGCCGAGGAAGATGTCCTGGATGTCGCGGCGGCGTGCCGGCAGATTGTTGATGTAGTAGCTCGAGGTGCCGTCGCGCGTCAGCACGCGCTTCACGGCGATCTCGGCATACTGGCCCCACTGGCCGGCGGCGCGGCCGTCCGCATTGTCGAACACGAGTTCGACGCTCGCGCGGCTGCCGGGCTTGCGGGCAGTCGAGCCGTTGAAGATCACGTCCTGCATCGACTCGCCGCGCAACTCGGAGGCACGCGATTCGCCGAGCACCCAGCGCACGGCGTCGATGATGTTGGATTTGCCGCACCCGTTCGGCCCGACCACGCCAACTAACTGGCCCGGAACCTGGAAATGCGTGGGATCGACGAAGGATTTGAAGCCAGCGAGTTTGATCGAGGTCAGACGCACGGCGATTTCGCTGTTTGAAAAGGAGAAGTGATAGGTGGCTCGCGGCGCGGCACGGAGCGTTCGCCGCCGGGGCGGAACAGGCCGTGCATCCTCGCGATGCCTTCGCGATACGGGTGCCGGCTGCATGTGCTCGAGTACTCAGGTTCGAGCGCGCGCCGGCTAATGAAGGGGGAATCATACCATCGCACGTGGACGATTCTTACCGCCTTCTACCGCCCCCGCGCTAGCCGGCACGGCCGTCGCAATCGTGATGGCCGTTGCGCTAGCCGGGCGCGCTCATGTCCGCGATGGCCGGATCGGGCGGCGCCGTCTTCGGGCGATGCACCCAGCTGGAAAGCACCGAGGCCAGCACGATGCAGGCGCCGCCGGCCCATTCGCGCGGGCCCGGCACCTCGCCCGCGAAGAGCCACGCCGAAAGCGCCGTCACGACGAGTTCGAACAGCATGATGATCGACGCGCGATTGGCCGGCACGCCCGCGAGCCCGTATTGCACGAGCATATTGTTCGAGGCGAGCAGCAGACCGAGCCCGAGCACCAGTAACGCCACGGTGCCAAGATGGGCGCCGGCGGGCGGCGCCGGCATCGGCTCGAACAGCGCGGCGCAGGCACCGAGCAGCGCCGCGCCGCCGAAGATCGTCGCGGTGCGCATTTCGGGCTTCATGTCCGGCAGCACGCGGCTCGTCTTCAGGATCAGCACGTTGCTCATCGCGAAGCCCATGCCGCCCGCGAGGCCCGCCCATTCGGCAGGATTGCCGGGCAGCGGAATGCCGAGCCGCGGCGACCACAGCATCGCCATCGCCCCGGCGAGCGACAGCGCGGCGAGCGCCGCGCCCGGCCACGTGAGCCGCTCATGCAGGATGAAGTGCGCGAACAGCGCGGTCCACGCGGGCGTCAGATAAAACAACAGCAGCACGCGCATCACCTGGCCGTGGATCGCGCCCCAGACGAAGCCGAGATTCGTGATGCCCGCGGCAAGTGCGAGCGCGGGCAGCAGCCAGTGCCAGCGCACCGTTTTCAGCGCGCGGCGCCGCACGAGCAACACGAACAGGCAGCCGGCGCCGCTCGTGAGCGCGCTCGCGGCGCTGCCGGTCACGCCGAGCGCGGCCAGCATGCGCAGCGGATACCAGACCATGCCCCATACCGACGCGCCCAGCATGATCGCGAGGGTCGGCCAGCCGTTGCGAAGCCAGTTGCTCATACGGCGGGGCTCCGGGTGATTCGGCTGGCGGCGCGCCGGTTTCGTCCGGCGGCCTCGTGAATGGCTGCGTGCATTGCTGCGATTGCTGAGTACATGGCTGTTCCTGCGTGTTCTGTTGCGCGAACCGTAAGGGGTTCGCGACGTTCCTGTTGCGGCGCAAACCGTCCGCGCCCGTGAGCGCCCCGCTTTGCCCGCCGGCCGCCGCGCCGCCGACATGCCACGCTATAATCGGCGCTTCGCCGTCGCTGTCCATCGCGGCCTGCTCGCCGGGTGCATGAAACACGTTTTTTCATGCGCTGCCCGTCTTCCGGCGCGCGTGCCCGGCTTTCCATCCGTCCGCGTTCATCTTCGCCCAGGCCCGACCCGCTCGTGAATCCGCTACTCGACTCCCTTCAGACCTATCCGTTCGAAAAGCTGCGCGCGCTTTTCAAGGACGTCACGCCGCCGGCCGGCCTCGCGCACATCAGCTTCGGCATCGGCGAGCCGAAACATCCGACGCCCGCGCTGATCCGCGAGGCCGTCGTGAATTCGCTCGGCGGCCTCGCCGCCTATCCGGCCACGCTCGGCTCGGCGCCGCTGCGCGAGTCGATCGCGCAATGGGTCGCGCGGCGCTATAACCTGCCGCCGCTCGATCCGGCCACCGAAGTGCTGCCGGTGTCGGGCTCGCGCGAGGCGCTGTTCGCGCTCGCGCAGACGGTGCTGAATCCGCGCCGCGATGCCAGCGGAGAGCCTGCGATCGTACTCTGTCCGAACCCGTTCTATCAAATCTACGAAGGCGCGGCGCTGCTCGGCGGCGCGCAGCCGTACTTCGTCAACAGCGACCCGGCGCGCAACTTCGCCTGCGACTACTCGACGGTGCCCGCCGAGGTCTGGGCCCGCACGCAACTGCTCTACGTCTGCTCGCCCGGCAATCCGACCGGCGCCGTGCTCACGCTCGACGACTGGCGCGAACTGTTCGCGCTGTCGGACCACTACGGCTTCGTGATCGCCTCGGACGAGTGCTACTCGGAAATCTATTTCGACGAGGCAAAACCGCCGCTCGGCGGCCTCGAAGCGGCCCACCAGCTCGGCCGCGGCTTCGAGCGCCTCATCATGCTGTCGAGCCTGTCGAAGCGCTCGAACGTGCCGGGCATGCGCTCGGGCTTCGTCGCCGGCGACGCGCAGATTCTCAAGGCCTTCCTGCTGTATCGCACGTACCACGGCGCGGCGCTCTCGACCGTGTTCCAGAGCGCGAGCGTCGCCGCCTGGAACGACGAGACGCACGTGCGCGAGAACCGCGCGAAATACCTGCAGAAGTTCACCACGGTTACGCCGATGCTCGCCGAGGCGCTCGACGTGCGCCTGCCCGACGCCGCGTTCTACCTGTGGGCCAACGTCGAGCGCACCGGCCTCTCGGACACCGAGTTCGCCCGGCGCCTCTACGCCGACTATAATGTGACGGTCCTGCCGGGCTCGTTCCTTGCGCGCACCGCGCACGGCGTGAACCCCGGCCGCAATTTCGTGCGCCTCGCGCTCGTCGCCGATGTCGACGAATGCACCGAAGGCGCGCAGCGGATCGTCGAATTTTGCCGGTCGCTCGGCGGCCACTGAGTGCAGCCTGAGCCGCATCCCCTTCTTCAGACTTCAACCCTTCAGAAAATCACGCCTATGTCGCAACAACTTCAGCAGATCATCGACACCGCCTGGGACAACCGCGCCGAGCTGTCGCCGAAAGCCGCGCCCACTGAAGTGCGCGAAGCCGTCGCCCACGCGATCGAGCAACTCGATAAAGGCGCGCTGCGCGTCGCCGAAAAGAAGGACGGCGACTGGGTCGTCAACCAGTGGCTGAAGAAGGCCGTGCTGCTGTCGTTCCGCCTCGAAGACAACGCGCCGATGCCGGCCGGCGGCTACTCGCAGTTCTACGACAAGGTGCCCTCGAAGTTCGCGAACTACACCGCTGAAGACTTCGCGGCCGCCGGCTTTCGCGTGGTGCCGCCCGCGATCGCGCGCCGCGGCTCGTTCATCGCGAAGAACGTCGTGCTGATGCCGTCGTACACCAACATCGGCGCCTACGTCGACGAAGGCACGATGGTCGACACGTGGGCCACCGTCGGCTCGTGCGCGCAGATCGGCAAGAACGTGCACCTGTCGGGCGGCGTCGGCATCGGCGGCGTGCTCGAGCCGCTGCAGGCGAACCCGGTCATCATCGAAGACAACTGCTTTATCGGCGCGCGCTCGGAAGTCGTCGAAGGCGTGATCGTCGAGGAAAACTCGGTGATCTCGATGGGCGTGTACCTCGGCCAGTCGACCAAGATTTACGACCGCGAAACCGGCGAAGTCACGTACGGCCGCATTCCGGCGGGCTCGGTCGTGGTGGCGGGCAACCTGCCGTCGAAGGACGGCACGCACAGCCTGTACTGCGCGGTCATCGTCAAGAAGGTCGATGCCAGGACGCGCGCCAAGGTCGGCCTGAACGAGTTGCTGCGAGGCGACTGATGGCGCGCGGCAACAAAACCGTCGTCTACGGCATTCCGAACTGCGACACCGTGAAGAAAGCGCGCGTGTGGCTCGAAGAGCACGGCGTCGAGTTCGAGTTTCACGACTTCAAGAAGGCCGGCGTCACCGAGCCGCTCGTGCAGGACTGGTTGAAGGACGTCAAGCTCGACGCGCTGCTGAACCGCCGCGGCACGACGTGGCGCGGCCTGTCCGACGACATGAAGGCGGCTGCGGAAACGCAGCCGGGCGCCATTGCCTTGATGATCCACAAGCCGTCGGTCATCAAGCGGCCCGTGCTCGTCGTCAACGGGCGCGTGAAATCGCTCGGCTTTTCGGCGGACGACTACGCGGCGCTGTTTGCCTGAATGTGCTGGCGCTTGCCTCGGCTACCCGAGGCTCACGCGCCATGTCCAGGCACAACCGGGCACCCGGTAGTCGAACGCGCGGCCGCGCGCCGCGTCGTTCCAAGGCTGTTGCCGGCTGCGGTGAAACACCGCCAGCCGGCATTTTTTCATTTCAAAGTGGTTTGCACTGAATCCATGTCCGGCACCCTCGCCCTTACCGAACAACTGATCGCCCGCGCTTCCGTCACGCCCGACGACCAGCATTGCCAGCGTCTTCTGATCGAGCGCCTCGCCGCGCTCGGCTTCGAGCACGAGACGATCGAATCCAACGGCGTGACCAACCTGTGGGCCGTCAAGCGCGGCGTCGACGGCAGCGGGGGCAAGCTGCTCGCGTTCGCCGGCCACACCGACGTCGTGCCGACCGGCCCGCTCGAACAGTGGCACTCGGCGCCGTTCGAGCCGACCCAGCGCGACGGCAAGCTGTACGGCCGCGGCGCGGCGGACATGAAAGCGTCGATCGCGGGCTTCGTGGTCGCGAGCGAGGAATTCGTCGCGGCGCATCCGGCGCACCGCGGCTCGATTGCCTTCCTCATCACGAGCGACGAGGAAGGCCCCGCCACCGACGGCACCGTGAAGGTGGTCGAAGCGCTGCAGGAACGCGGCGAGCGCATGGACTACTGCATCGTCGGCGAGCCGACGTCGAGCGTGCGTTTCGGCGACACGGTCAAGAATGGCCGGCGCGGCTCGATGTCGGGCAAGCTCGTCGTCAAGGGCGTGCAAGGTCATATCGCCTATCCGCATCTGGCGAAGAACCCCGTGCACCTGCTCGCGCCCGCGCTTGCCGAACTCGTCGCCGAGCACTGGGACGAGGGCAACGAATACTTCCCGCCGACCACCTGGCAGGTCTCGAACGTCCACAGCGGCGCCGGTGCGACCAACGTGATTCCCGGCCATGCGGACGTGATGTTCAACTTCCGCTTCTCGACCGCCAGCACCGTCGAGGGACTGCAACAACGCGTGCATGCGATTCTCGACAAACACGATCTCGACTATGAACTGCAATGGACCGTGAGCGGCCTGCCGTTCCTCACGCCGCGCGGCGATCTGTCGAACGCGCTCGCGCAGGCGATCAAGGACGAAACCGGCGTGGACACCCAGCTCTCGACCACCGGCGGCACCTCGGACGGCCGCTTCATCGCGCGCATCTGCAAGCAGGTGATCGAGTTCGGGCCGCTCAACGCGAGCATCCACAAGATCGACGAACATATCGAACTCGCCCATATCGAGCCGCTGAAGAACGTGTATCGCCGCGTGCTCGAACAACTGATCGCGTAACGAGGGACCTACGATGACGCTGCCGTTTTCCACCGTTCGCGACCTGCTGCGCTACGCGGTGTCGCGCTTTAACGAGGCCAAACTGTCGTTCGGCCACGGCTCGGCCAATGCCTACGACGAAGCCGCTTATCTGGTGCTGCACACGCTGCATCTGCCGCTCGATCTGCTCGATCCGTTCCTCGATGCACGTCTGACCACGGCCGAAATCGACGCGCTGCTCAAGGTGATCGAGCGGCGCGCCGCCGAACGCGTGCCGGCCGCCTACATCACGCAGGAAGCGTGGATGCACGGCTATCGCTTCCACGTCGACGAGCGCGTGATCGTGCCGCGCTCGTTCATCGGCGAGTTGCTGCAGGACGGCCTGCAACCGTACGTGGAAGACCCCGAGCAGGTCGGCGCGGTGCTCGAACTGTGCACCGGCTCCGGCTGCCTCGCGATTCTCGCCGCGCACGCGTTTCCGAACGCCGACGTCGATGCGGTCGACCTGTCCGCGCCCGCGCTCGAAGTCGCGAGGCGCAACGTGACGGACTACCACCTCGACGAGCGCATCGCACTGTTCGAAGGCGATCTGTACGCGCCGCTCGCCGAGCGCCGCTACGATGTGATCATCAGCAACCCGCCGTACGTGAACGCCACCTCGATGCAGGCGCTGCCCGCCGAGTACAAACACGAGCCCGAAATGGCGCTCGCGGGCGGCGCGGACGGCATGGACATCGTGCGCCGGATCATCGCCGAGGCACGCCACTGGCTGACCGACGACGGCGTGCTCGTGGTCGAGATCGGCAATGAGCGCGAGCACGTCGAGGCGGCATTCGGCGGGCTCGATCTCGTATGGCTGCCGACCAGCGCCGGCGACGACAACGTGTTCCTGATCCAGGCCTGCGACTTGCCGGTCTGAGCCTGACATGATGTCGGCCTGGCATCGCTTCGAGCCTCGCCCCGAGCCTGGTTTCAAGCCGAGTTTGGAGCCTGGTTTCATGCGGGGTTTTCAGGCAAGCTGGCAACGGTTTGCCGCCACGGTGCGCCGCATGGCGCGGCACGCCGGCCTGAAAGCGTTGCCCGGCCTATTCGCGGCATATCACGGAGCGGGCTCGCTACCCACTCCCGCGCCCTGAAACGCCGCGCTTCGCCCACTATTCGCGAGCTTATGCAATTCGACCTGCTTCACGTCGGCCCGCTGGTTGCCCTTGCCCATATTCTCGGCATCATCGCGGCCTGCCATGCGATTCTCCACACGCGCACCTCGCAAGGCGCGATTGCGTGGGCCGTGTCGCTGGTCGCGATGCCGTATCTGACGCTCATCCCCTACCTGTTTCTCGGCCGCAGCAAGTTCGCCGGCTACGCGGACGCGCGCCGCGTCGAGAACGAACTGCTGCGCACGCGCGCGCATCCGCGGATATGGGACTCGCAGTCGTCGTCGGCGGGCGTGCCGACGCAGCAACTCGGCGCGCGGCTCGTGCAGTCGCTCACGCGTCTGGGCGGCATGCCGTTTCTGCCGGGCAACAGCGTACGCACGCTCGTCAACGGCACGGCGACCTTCGAGGCGATCTTCACGGCGATCGAAAACGCGCGCCGCTACGTGATCGTGCAATTCTTCATCGTGCGCGACGACGCGCTCGGCGACATGCTCAAGGACGCGCTGATCGCGAAGGCGCAACAAGGCGTGCGCGTCTATTTCCTGTACGACAGCATCGGCAGCTTCGATCTGCCGCATCGCTACATCGCGGCGCTGCGCGCGGCCGGCGTCGAGGTGCATCCGTTCGCGACGAATCGCCGCTTCGTCAACCGGCTGCAACTGAACTTCCGCAATCACCGCAAGATCGTGTCGGTGGACGGCGAGCGCGCGTTTGTCGGCGGTCATAACGTCGGCGTCGAATACCTCGGCGCGAAACCGCCGCTCTCGCCGTGGCGCGATACGCACATCGAGGTGCGCGGCCCGGCGGTCGCGAGCATCCAGTTCGTCTTTATCGAGGACTGGTATTGGGCCACGCAGCAACTGCCCGATTTCGACGTGCCGGCCGGCGTGCCCGCCGCCGTATCAAGCGACGCCCCGGACCAGCCGGCCCCTGACACCGACTCCGCCGCGAGCGGCATGCACTGCCTCGTGATGCCGAGCGGCCCCGCCGACAAGCAGGAAACCTGTTCGCTCTTTTTCGTCGAGGCGATCAACGCGGCGCGCGAGCGGATCTGGATCACGACGCCCTATCTCGTGCCCGACGAAGCGGTGTTCTCCGCACTGCGGCTCGCGGTGCTGCGCGGCGTCGACGTGCGCATCCTGATTCCGAGCCGGCGCGATCATCTCGTCGTGTTCGCCGCCTCGAAGCTGTACGCGTACGACTCGCTGCGCGCGGGCATCCGCATCTTCCGCTATCAGCCCGGCTTCCTGCATCAGAAGGTCGTGCTGATCGACAGCGCGGCCGCCGCGATCGGCAGCGCCAATCTCGACAACCGCTCGTTTCGCCTCAACTTCGAGATCATGGTGCTGACCGTGGACCGCGGCTTCGCGCTCGAAGTCGAAACGATGCTGCTCGACGACTTCGCCGAGTCGCGCGAAATCGATCGCAGCGAGTACCGTCAGGCCGGCCCGCTGCGGCGCATGCTGATGCACGTGGCGCGACTCTTTTCGCCGATCCTGTAGCCCTCTCGTGCCCAGCGACGCTCAAGCCGCGCGAATCGAGCAGCGAATCAAGTAGCCAATCGAGCCGCGAATCAAACCGCAAATCAAACCCTCAGCGCGCGGCGGCACGCTCACAGCAGCGCTTCGATATCCTCGGTCATCGTCTCGGGCTTGGTCAGCGGCGCATAGCGCTTCACGACGTTGCCGTCGCGGCCGATCAGAAACTTCGTGAAATTCCACTTGATCGCCTCGAGGCCAAGCAGCCCGGGCGCTTCGCCGGTCAGATAGCGGAACAGCGGATGCGCGTTGGCGCCGTTCACCTCGATCTTGTCGAACATCGGGAACGTCACGCTGTAGTTCTTCTCGCAGAAGCTGCCGATCTGCGCGGCATCGCCCGGCTCCTGCTTGCCGAACTGGTTGCAGGGGAAGCCGAGCACCGCGAGCCCGCGCGCCGCGTAGGTGTCGTAGAGCTTCTGCAGGCCCGCGTATTGCGGCGTGAAGCCGCACTCGCTCGCGGTGTTGACGATCAGCAGAACCTTGCCCTCATACGTCGCGAGACTCGCTTCCTCACCGCCGAGCGTGCGCGCCGAAAACGAATAGATCGATGTCATGTGCTCTCCCGTGAAAGCCGTCAGTCTATGCCAAAAGACACGCGAATACAGTCGGCCGGATGGCCGATGCCGGCTGCGCCGCGCATGACACGAGACGAACCGCGCGAGGCGGCGCGGCAATACGCGGCAACGCACAGCGATACGCGGCCGCCGCCCGGCGGCACACCGCGGCACGAGGCGAGCCCCATTGGCAAGCCCCGCCGCCGCGAATCGTCGCGGCCATGCGCCCGGTGCCACGCGGGGCAGTCTAAAATAGCGGTTTTCTTCAGCCGGCCACGTCGTGATCCGCTTCAATCAGTTCAGCCTCGCGCGCGGCACCAAGCCGCTTTTC
Organism: Paraburkholderia sp. Ac-20342; assembly: GCF_017104985.1. Lineage (NCBI taxonomy): Bacteria > Pseudomonadati > Pseudomonadota > Betaproteobacteria > Burkholderiales > Burkholderiaceae > Paraburkholderia > Paraburkholderia sp. Ac-20342. Next base: position 10,565 of record NZ_JAAGPQ010000115.1, read on the forward strand.
GACAACACCACGTTCACGCTGAACCCCGGTGAAAAAGCCGGGCTCGTCGGCGCGAACGGCGCGGGCAAATCGACGCTGTTCGCCGTGCTGCTCGGCGAGCTGCACGCGGACGGCGGCGATTTCTCGATCCCGCCGACCTGGCGCATCGCGCACGTCGCGCAGGAAACGCCCGCCGTCGACAAGACCGCGCTCGCCTACGCGCTCGACGGCGACGCCGCGCTGCGCGACATCGAAGCGCGCATCGCCGCCGCCTCGGCGGCCCACGACGGCGCGGCCGAAGCCGAAGCGCACGCGGCGTTCGCCGACGCCGACGGCTACACCGCGCCGGCACGCGCCGAAGCGCTGCTGCTCGGCCTCGGCTTCACGCTCGACCAGACGCGCGAGCCGGTCAGCAGCTTCTCGGGCGGCTGGCGCATGCGGCTCAATCTCGCGCAGGCGCTGATGTGCCGCTCCGACCTGCTGCTGCTCGACGAACCGACCAACCACCTCGACCTCGACGCGATCGTCTGGCTCGAAGACTGGCTCAACCGCTATGCCGGCACGCTGATCGTGATCTCGCACGACCGCGAGTTTCTCGATTCGGTCTGCAACGTCACGCTGCATCTGGAAAACCAGCAGATCAAGCGCTACGGCGGCAACTACTCGCAATTCGAAGTGCTGCGCGCGCAGCAGATCGCGCTGCAACAGAGCGCGTACGAAAAGCAGCAGCGCACGGTCGCGCATCTGCAGAGCTATATCAACCGCTTCAAGGCGCAGGCCACCAAGGCGCGCCAGGCGCAAAGCCGCGTGAAGGCGCTGGAGAAGATGGAGCTGATCGCGCCCGCGCACGTCGCCTCGCCGTTCACGTTCGAATTCCGCACGCCCGACTCCGCGCCGAATCCGATGATGGTCATGGAAGACGTGCGCTGCGGCTATCGCGCCGAAGACGGCAGCGAGATTCCGATCGTCGAGCGCGTCATGCTGTCGATCCAGAACGGTCAGCGCATCGGCCTGCTCGGTGCGAACGGCCAGGGCAAGTCGACGCTCATCAAGACGCTCGCGGGCACGCTCGAATCGCTCTCCGGCCACGTGCGCGAAGGCAAGGGCTTGCGCATCGGCTACTTCGCGCAGCATCAGCTCGAAACGCTGCGCCCTGACGACACACCGTTGCAGCATCTCGCGCGCCTCGCGCCCGATACGCGCGAGCAGGAACTGCGCGACTTCCTCGGCAGCTTCAATTTTTCCGGCGACATGGCGACCGCGAAGATCGCGCCGTTCTCTGGCGGCGAAAAAGCGCGCCTCGCGCTCGCGCTGATCATCTGGCAGAAGCCGAACCTGCTGCTGCTCGACGAGCCGACCAACCACCTCGACCTCGAAACGCGCCACGCGCTGACGATGGCGCTCGCGCAATTCGAAGGCACGCTGATTCTGGTCTCGCACGACCGCCATCTGCTGCGCGCGACGACCGACCAGTTCATGCTGGTCGCGAAGCACCGTCTGCAGGAGTTCGACGGCGATCTCGACGACTATCGCGACTGGCTCTTGCAGCATGCGGCCGAGCAGCGCGCGGTGCTGAAGGCGAATGCCTCGGGCGCGGCCGAGGCGGCGTCCAACGGCGCGGCGGGCAATGCCGACGGCAACGTCAATCGCAAGGAACAGCGCCGTCTCGAAGCGGAAACGCGGCAGAAGCTGGCGCATCTGAAAAAGCCGCTGCAAAGCCGTATCGCGAAGATCGAAAAGGAAATGGACGCGCTCAACGCGGAGAAAACGACGCTCGACGCCTTCGTCGCCGATCCCGCGAGTTACGAGCCCGAGCAGAAGAGCAAGCTGACGGACGCGATCCGCCGGCAGGCAGATGTGAATGCGCGCCTCGACACGCTCGAAGCCGAATGGCTCGAGACGCACGAGGAACTCGAACAGATCGGCTAGCGGCACGCAGCGCCGGGCCGCGCCGGCATCGATGGGAGCCTGGCCTTGTCATTCGCAACCTCATCGTCTAAGTCACCGGCGGCCCCGGCGCTGCAAGGACTGCGCGTGCTCGACCTCACGCGTCTGCTGCCCGGCCCGGTGGCCGCGCTGCGGCTCGCCGAACTCGGCGCCGACGTGCTGAAAATCGAAGCGCCCGGCGCGGGCGACCCGACCCGCACGATGCTGCAATCGTCGGCTGACCGCGTCGCGGGACGGCCCGGCGCGTTCTACCGGATGGTCAATCGCGGCAAGCGCGAAACGCGCCTCGACCTCAAATCGGAGGCGGGGCGCCATGTGCTGCGCGCCCTCGCGGCCGACGCGGACGTGCTGATCGAGAGCTTCCGGCCCGGCGTGATGGAGCGTCTCGGCCTCGGCTACGAGACGCTGCGCGCGGCGAATCCGCGGCTCGTCTATTGCGCGATCAGCGGCTATGGCGCGAGCGGTCCGTTCGCGCAGCACGCCGGCCACGATCTGAATTACATCGGCTATGCGGGCGTGCTCGATCAGCTCGCCGCGCGCGACGGCACGCCGATCCTGCCCAACTTCCAGATCGCCGACCTGCTCGGCGGCGCACTCGCCGCCGTCACGCAGATTCTCGCGGCTCTCTGGCAGGTGGCGCGCGGCGGCGAAGGCCGCTTCGTCGACGTCTCGATGACGCACGCTTCGTATGCGCACAACGTCATCGCGCAAGTCTCGCTCGCCAACGAGGGCGCGGCGCCCGCCGCCGGCGCCGGCCTGCTCAACGGCGGCGTGCCCTGCTACAACCTGTATCGCACACGCGATGGCCGCTGGCTCGCGGTCGGCGCGCTCGAACTGAAGTTCTGGGAAACGCTGTGCATGGCGCTCGACCGGCCCGAATGGGCGACGCGTCACTGGAGTCTGGGTCAGGCGATCGGTGGTCCGGATGCGCTTGCGCTCACAGAGGAACTGGGCGCCGTGATCGGCACGCGCACGCTAGCGGAATGGATGCAGTCGCTCGAAGCGCTCGACTGCTGCGTGTCGCCGGTGTTGACGGCGGCCGAGGCCGCGCGGCATCCGCTGTTCGATCCGCAGGCGTATGCGGCGGCAAGCGATGGCCTGAACGACAGCGATGGGGAGAACTTCGCGGGTTAGCGCGGATGCCGCCACGGCGGCTGCGCGACGGATTCCACGAGAATCAAATGCGCGGCCTCGCGCAATACCGCAATACCGCAATACCGCAATACGATGGACCTCGGCGGCCGTCGCATGACGAGAACAAACGCATCAGGCAAGGCGCGGAAAACAAGCTTGAAATACAAACGTGCAAAAGAGGCGTGCAGACCCCACGCTCAACGCCGCACCACCGTCTGTCTCGGCAGCGTCTGACGCGGCGACTTCTCGTCGTCGTACAGCAGATGCTTGCGGCCTTCCACATGGCGGCTGATCGTGGCGCGCACCTCGGCGGGCGTCACGTCCTCGGCCACCACCCGCCGCGATATCTGCCCCGCCGTGTCGATCCATTCGACGATCCGGCAGGCGCCGCCCCAAGGCTGGTGAATCGGTGCGGAGACCCGGCAACCACGCACCTGGATAGAACGCTCTGCTGCGGTTTCATGTGACTGTTTCAAAGCGCGATCCTTTTTTCGGGCATCAGAAGAGACATAGACCCTTACAGCTTAGAAAAAAGGCGTGGCGGCCAGGTTACAGCCAGGAACGAGATATTTACCGTGCATTACGGCATGCAAGGCGCACCCACGGCGCCCGCGCGCCGCAAGTCCCTGTTTATTCGAGCGTGCGGACCCGATCGATGGCCTGTTCGATCCGTTCGACCGCAACGACCTGTAAGCCTTCGATCGGCTGTTTCGGCGCGTTGGCCTTCGGTATCACCGCGACCGAGAAACCGAGCTTGGCCGCTTCCTTCAGACGCTCCTGGCCGCGCGGCGACGGCCGGATCTCACCGGCGAGGCCCACTTCGCCGAACACGACGAGCCCCTTCGGCAGCGGCTTGTTGCGCATCGACGAATGGATCGCGAGCAGCACCGCGAGGTCGGCGGCGGGCTCGGTGATCTTCACGCCGCCCACCGCGTTGAGGAACACGTCCTGATCGAAACAGGCGATGCCCGCATGCCGGTGCAGCACCGCGAGCAGCATCGCAAGCCGGTTCTGTTCGAGGCCGACCGCGAGACGCCGCGGATTCGGCGCGTTAGCCGCATCGACGAGCGCCTGCACCTCGACCAGCAGCGGCCGCGTGCCTTCCTGCGTGACCAGCACGCACGAGCCCGGCACCGACTGCTCGTGCTGCGACAGGAACAACGCCGACGGATTCGCGACGCCGCGCAAGCCGCGCTCGGTCATCGCGAACACGCCGAGTTCGTTGACCGCGCCGAAGCGGTTCTTGATCGCGCGCACGAGGCGATACGACGAGTGCGTGTCGCCCTCGAAGTACAGCACCGTATCGACGATATGTTCGAGCACGCGCGGGCCCGCGAGCGCGCCTTCCTTGGTCACGTGGCCGACCATGATGATCGTCGTGCCCGACTGCTTGGCGATGCGCGTCAGTTGCGCCGCGCATTCGCGCACCTGCGCGACCGAGCCCGGTGCCGATGTCAAGGCATCCGAATAGACGGTCTGGATCGAGTCGATCACGGCGACGTCGGGACGCTGCTCGGCGATCGTCGCCTGAATCTTTTCGAGCTGGATTTCCGCGAGCAGTTGCAGCTCGCTCGCGGTCGAACCCGGTTCGAGCAGCGAGAGCCGTTGCGCGCGCAACGCGATCTGCGCGCCGGACTCTTCGCCGCTGATATACAGTGCGCGTTTGTGCGCGGCGATTTCCGCGAGCGCTTGCAGCAGCAGCGTCGATTTGCCGATGCCCGGATCGCCGCCGATCAGCACCACGCCGCCCGGCACGAGACCGCCGCCGAGCACGCGGTCGAATTCGCTGACGCCGGTCGTGAAGCGCGGCACGTCGGATGCTTCGATGTCCGCGAGACGGCGCACCGGCGTGCTCTTCGCGAGCGACTGGAAACGATGCGTGGCCGGCCCCTCGGCCACCGATTCGACGAGCGTGTTCCACGCCTGACACGACGGGCATTGGCCCGACCACTTCGGCGATTGCCCGCCGCACTCGCTACAGATGTACAACGTCTTTGCTTTCGCCACGCGTTACTCCGCACGGACCGGCACACGCTGCGCGACCGCGCACATGAGCTCGTAGCCGATCGTGCCGCAGGCCTGCGCGACGTCGTCGATCGGCAAGGCGGTGCCCCACAGCTCGACGCGCGAGCCGATGTTGGCGGTCGGCACCGGCGTGAGGTCGACCGTCAGCATGTCCATCGAGACGCGCCCGACGATCCGCGTGCGCACGCCGTCGACGATCACCGGCGTGCCTTCCGGCGCGACGCGCGGATAGCCGTCCGCGTAACCGCACGCGACCACGCCGATACGCATGGCGCCGCGCGCGGTAAACGTCGAACCGTAGCCGACCGAATTGCCCGCGCTCAACGTCTGCACGGCGATCAGTTCCGAGGCGAGCGTCATCGCGGGCTGCAGGCCGGTGCTCTCGATCGCGGCCGTCACGCCCGAGGGCGACGCGCCGTACAGGATGATGCCGGGGCGCACCCAGTCGAAATGCGCTTCCGGATGCCAGAGCGTGGCCGCCGAATTCGCGAGGCTGCGCGCGCCAGCAATGCCTTGCGCGCCGCGCTCGAACGCTTCCATCTGATGCGCGATGCCGCGCTCGGCGTCGGCGTCGGAGAAATGGGTCATCAGCGTGATCTGGCCGACGCCCTGGCAGGCGCGCGCGCGCTCCCATGCGGCACGGAATTTCTCGACCGTGTAGCCGAGCCGGTTCATGCCGGTGTTCATCTTCAACTGGATGTTGACCGGTTTGGACAGGCGCGCCATTTCGAGCATGCGCAACTGCTCGTCCGAATGCAGCGCGGTGGTCAGGCTGTAGCGGTCGATCACGTCGATATCGGTCGGTCGGAAAAAGCCTTCGAGCAAAAGAATGGGGCCCGCCCAGCCCAATTCACGCAACTTCACCGCTTCTTCGAGGTCCAGCAACCCAAAGCCGTCCGTTGCGCGCAAGCCCGGAAACACGCGCGCGAGGCCATGTCCGTACGCGTTTGCCTTGACGACGGCCCAGATTTTGGACTTCGACGCATAACGCCGGGCGACGGCAAGATTATTGGCGAGAGCAGCGGTATGTATCGTGGCTGAGAGGGGGCGCGGCATGGGATTTTTTCGTAAAGACACTTGCGAATCAGCGGCTTACCTGGCGTTTTCGGCGCTCGGCGGCCCGCTGGGCGGTGCGATCAAGGATTCTGCTAGTCCGAATCCAGCTATTTTCGTGATATAAAGCCGTGCGCACAACCCATTTCGATCGGCATAAGCCCGGACGCACTGCAAACGGCCGGGGCGGACAGACCGCAGCGAGGACAGCATCGCATCAGATGAAAAAAGGTTTTTACACCATCATGGCCGCGCAGTTTTTTTCGTCGCTGGCCGACAATGCGCTTCTGATCGCCGCTATCGCACTGCTGAAAGATCTTCACGCTCCGAACTGGATGACGCCGCTGCTCAAGCTGTTCTTTGTGCTGTCGTACGTCGTTCTTGCCGCCTTCGTCGGCGCCTTCGCCGACTCCCGTCCGAAAGGGCGCGTGATGTTCGTCACCAACACCATCAAGGTTCTCGGCTGCATCACGATGCTGATGGGCGCGCATCCGCTCATCGCCTACGGCATCGTCGGCTTCGGCGCGGCAGCCTACTCGCCCGCCAAATACGGCATCCTCACCGAACTGCTGCCGCCTGACCGGCTCGTCGCCGCGAACGGATGGATCGAAGGCACCACGGTCGGCTCGATCATTCTCGGCACCGTGCTCGGCGGCGCGCTGATCAGCCCGCATATCGCCGCGCCCATCCTGCACCTGCGCATTCCCACCGTGAACACGCCCTCGGAAGCCGCGATGCTCGTCATCATGGGCATCTACGTCATCGCGGCGCTCTTCAATCTGCGCATTCCCGATACCGGCGCGCGCTATCCGAAGCAGGAACACGGGCCGATCCGCCTCATCACCGATTTCGCCGACTGCTTTCTCGTGCTGTGGCGCGACAAGCTCGGACAGATTTCGCTCGCGGTCACGACGCTGTTCTGGGGTGCCGGCGCGACGCTGCAATTCATCGTGCTGAAGTGGGCCGAGGTGTCGCTCGGCATGTCGCTGTCCGAAGCGGCGATCCTGCAGGCGGTGGTGGCGGTCGGCGTCGCGGGCGGCGCGATCTTCGCGGCCTCGCGCGTGCCGCTGAAGAAGTCGCTCTCGGTGCTGCCGGTCGGCATCATGATGGGGATCGCCGTGATGCTGATGGCGTTTTATACGCGCGATCTGTTCCCCTCGCATTGGGGCATCTATTTCGGCCGCATGCACATGCCCGGCTATCTGATCGTCGCGTATCTCTTCCTGATGCTCGTCGGCGGTCTGTCGGGCTTCTTCGTCGTGCCGATGAACGCGCTGCTGCAGCATCGCGGGCACGTGCTGCTGTCGGCGGGACACTCGATCGCCGTGCAGAACTTCAACGAGAATCTCTCGGTGCTCGTGATGCTGTGCCTGTACGCGGTGCTCGTGTGGCTCGACGTGCCGGTCGCGGCCGTGATCGTGCTGTTCGGCACCTTCGTCTGCCTGATGATGTGGCTCGTGATGCGGCGCCACCAGGCGAACCAGCGCGCGTTCGATTCGGTCGCGCTGATCGGCGAAGCTAAACACTGAGCCAGCGCTGAACAGGCGCTGGCTCCCCGGGCCGGCCGCGTGTTTCGTTCCGCGAGCCGGCTGTTTCGACGATGCGCATGCGCTCCCCGTGCGCGCGCCTTCTTCCTCGCCTGACCATGACTCAACCGATTCCCAATGTGCTGACGATCGCCGGTTCCGACTCCGGCGGCGGCGCCGGCATCCAGGCCGATCTGAAGGCTTTCTCCGCGCTCGGCGCCTATGGCGCGAGCGTCATCACCGCATTGACCGCGCAGAACACGCGCGGCGTGAGCGCGATTCATGCACCGGACCCGGGCTTCGTCAGTGCGCAGCTCGACGCGGTGTTCGACGACATCCGCATCGACGCGGTGAAGATCGGCATGCTCGCGAATGCGCCGATCGCGCGCGCGGTCGCCGATGCGCTGCGCCGTCACAAGCCGAAGCACATCGTGCTCGACACGGTGATGATCTCGAAGAGCCATCACGCTTTGCTACTGCCCGATGCGGTCGCGGTCGTGCGCGACGAACTGCTGCCGCTCGCCGACCTGCTGACGCCGAATCTGCCGGAAGCGGCCGCATTGCTCGGCATGCAGCCCGCCACCGACGAAGCCGGCATGACCGGCCAGGGCGAAGCGCTGCGCGCGCTCGGCGCGCGTGCGGTGCTGATGAAGGGCGGCCACCTGAGCGCGGCGGACAGCCCCGACTGGCTCGTGCAGGCCAGCGGCGCCTTGCGTCTCGGCGGGCCACGCGTGCCGGTGAAGAATACGCATGGGACGGGCTGCACGCTGTCGTCGGCGATTGCGGCGCTGATTCCGCAGCGCGGCGATCTCGCAAGCGCGGTGGCCGATGCGAAGGTTTATCTGACCGGCGCGTTACAGGCGAGCGACCGTCTCGAAGTCGGTCACGGCGTGGGGCCGGTGCATCATTTTCACCGCTGGTGGTGAGGGATTTATCGTTGCGCGTGTGCGCAGATGCGTGCGTATGCGCCTGTGTTCGCGATGCGTCGCAAACTCGATCGCGATCGCACGCCGCGAATGCCGCACTACTGCCGCACGACTGCGTTGCGGCTATTGCATGGCGTAATGCCGCGCCTGCTCGGGCCAGTCGTCGGGCACGATAAAGCCGCGCGAGCGTTCGAGCAGATGGCCGGCACCGTCTTCGACGAACGCGGCGACCATCACCGGGCTGTGTTGATGCGAAGTCTGTACGGCGAGCGTAGGCGCATCGACGTATGACGCGCGTTCGTCGTCGCCCTGCTCTTCCAGAGCCGCTACGCGTCGCGGCGCAAGCCATTCCAGTCGCGGCAAGACCCGCCAGATCCGCGCATGCGCCGCCGCGAACCCGAGCCAGTCGCCGCGCGTGACCCACCAGCCCCGCCCATGCGCGGGATCGAGCTCGAGCGGATCGAGCGGTGTCTCGCCATGCCGGTAAAACAGCCAGCCTTTGACGAACATCTGCGGCGTCCACGGCCCCGCATAACCGGCCAGCACGAACTCCTCGCGCGCGCTCAACGGCAACTGATGATTGAGCAGATGCGCGAGCTTGATGTCGAAGCGGTCTTTCAGATTGGGGCCGACGTAATCGGCGAGACGTCCCGCCTGCGCTTCGCGCGCGGCTCCCGCGTGCAGGTAGCACTTCACCGCCAGTTCCCAATGCAGCCGCGCGCCTTCGTGCGTCTGCACGAGAAAATCGCATTCGCCGAGCGTGACGCCTGCGCGCCGCAACGGCACGCCCGCGGCGACGAGTTGCGCGGCCGGTCCATGCTGCAGAAACCAGCCAAGCAACCGCTCGGCATAGCGGCCCAGGCGCGTGATGCGCGTCGCCGAGAGATCGCGATGGAGCGGCTCAGGCGCGGCATCGAGCGCGCGCAGCCAGGCGACGGTCGCCTGCCGTTGCTGCGGCGTTTCGACGGGATTCGCCAGCACGCCGACCGGCAATTGCGGACGCAACAGATCGGGACTCAGCAGCAACCACGCGAGATCGCGCACGGCGGGGTCGCGCAACGGATCGTTGTGCGAGGGAGCGGCGGCTATGTCGGGTGACGACTCGGATGACGAGTGGAGTGGCGCGCTGGATTGCGGCGCGGATGGCGCGACCGCTTGCGTGTGCGTGTGAGCGTGTGCCTTACCAGGCGCTTCAATGCGCACATCGGGACGCTCATCGCCCCGCTTATCGGGCCACACACCGAGCAGCGTATCGAGCAGCCCGGCGCGAGAGATCGGCGCGGCGGCATCGTGCGCCGCCGGCCCCTCGGGCGTCGTCACTTCGGCTCGTTCGACGGCGCGCCGCCGCCCGCGAGCCACGTATCGCGCGCGAGGCACAGATCCGCCCAGGCCTTCGCCTTGTCGGGCAGGCTGCGCAGCAGATACGCGGGGTGGTACGAGACGATCACCGGCACGCCCTCGTACCGATGCACGCGGCCGCGCAGCGACGAAATGCTGGCCTCGGTCTTCAGCAGGCTTTGCGCGGCGAAGCGGCCGAGCGCGACGATCAGCTTCGGCTTGACGAGCGCGACCTGGCGCTGCAGATACGGCTCGCAACGCGCGACTTCGTCCGGTTGCGGATTGCGGTTGCCGGGCGGACGGCACTTGATCACGTTCGCGATATAGACGTTGGTGCCGCGCGCCAGCGCGAGCGAACGCAGCATGTTGTCGAGCAGCTTGCCGGCCTGGCCGACGAACGGTTCGCCAAGGCGGTCCTCGTTCTCGCCCGGCGCTTCGCCGACCAGCATCCACTCGGCGTTGCGATCGCCGACACCGAACACCGTGTTCGTACGCTTCTCGCATAGGCGGCACGACTCGCACGCGGCGACGCGCTCGCTCAGCGCGTCCCAGTCGAGCGTGTGGACGGCAGGCAGTGCGGGAGCGTTGCCGCGGGCTTCAACGGGTTCATGAGCGGATTCACTAGCACGCGAATGCGCGGGCAGATCGTCGAACCACGCGAAGTCGTCGTCGGGAGGAGCGTCGAAGTTGGGCGGCGCGGGAGAATAGGCTGGCGGTTGCGCCCGCTGTTGCTCCTGCTGACATGCTCGCGATTGTGCGGGTTCGCGATGCGCTGCGGCTTCGTCCTGCTGAGCGGGTTCGCGTCGGGCTGCGGTCGTATCCTGCTGCGCGGGTTCGCGTCGGGCTGCGGTCGTATCCTGCTGAGCGGGTTCGCGTCGGGCTGGCGATGGCTCGCCCCGATCCGCCGACGCGTGCATCGCTTCGGGCATGGTCCGCGATGCGGGCTCCGCTCGACGCTCATCGCGCTCATTGCGCACGTCGCCCTGCATCGATTGCAACTCGTCCGCGCGCTCCCGGGCGGCGCGATCATCGGAGCGATGGCGTGCATCTTCCGCCAGCATCGCTTCGTCGCGCTCCTCGGGCGCACGCCGTTCGCCTTGCGCCTGAGCCTGAGTTTGACCCGCCGGCACATCCTGCTCGCGCGCCCTAGCATGCACGCTCTCGCCCCCTTCGTCCCGCGGTGCGTGCGCGCCCCCGGCATCACCGAGTCCGACAGCCGCCTCGCCCGCCGGCTGCCGCGCCGCCATGCCGCGCCGCACCCACAGCGGCGCGAGTCCGAATTCTTCGAGTACCGATTCATGCAGCGCCATCTTCGCCCTCCGTGGCAAACGAAAGACGCATCACGATCGCGTCCTCCCGGCCGCGATGCCGCGCCGGATAATAATTTTTGCGCCGGCCGATCGACGCGAAGCCGAAACGTTCGTACAGCCGGATCGCCCGATGATTCGATGGCCGCACTTCGAGCAGCAGGCCCTCGAGTCTTTCGGCGCGCGTGATGCGCACCGCCTCGCGCAGCAGCGCAAGGCCCGCGCCCGCGCCTTGTACCTGCGGCGCGACGCATAGATTGAGCAGATGCATTTCGTCGACGACCGGCATCAGCACGCAATAGCCGAGCAGCGTCCCCGTCACGTGGCGCAGACAAACGCCGAAATAACCGTTGCGCAGCGAATCGCCGAAATTGCCGCGGCTCCACGGAAACTCGTAAGCGAGCTTCTCGATCGCGGCGACCTCGTCGAGATCGCTTTCGGTCATCGACGACATGTAGCGGTCCGCGAGCAGCACGCCGCTCATCGCCGCGCCTCGCCGTGCGGCGCCTGTGCGGACGCGCCGCCGTCGGGCGCGTTCCCGGCGGTCTGCGCCGCTTGCCCTGCCTGTGCCGCCGCTTTGGCCGCCT
>NZ_JAAGPQ010000116.1:0-233 GCF_017104985.1 Paraburkholderia sp. Ac-20342
TGACGATCGTGACATCATATGTCAGTGGCCATGCATTCTAGTGATGGTACGATTGCTACAGCACACGAGTCTTATCACTACTACAACTACTCTCTAGTGTCGCAGTTGGTTGATAGTGATTTCACGAAAAGCGAAATGTCTAGATATATTGAGATGATTTCCAAATTGTATGATATCACATTCTTAGTTTTAACGTTACGTCTTTCGAACTTGATTATTCATTTTTTTTTTTT
>NZ_JAAGPQ010000117.1:0-21040 GCF_017104985.1 Paraburkholderia sp. Ac-20342
TTTCGAGCGCATCGAGCGCGGCCAGCGCGCGCCGCCGCGCGGCGAGCCACGTCGCGGCCGGCCGTACCCACGACGGTTCGTAGTGGATCAGGCCGAGCTGCTGCGCGATCGCGCCGCGGCGCGCCAACGCATCGGCGGCTTGCACGCGTCGCTCGGCCGGTTGCGCGATTCGCGCGAGACCTCGCCACTGGTCGAGCAGAGCCGCAAGCGCGACGTCGATCTGCTTGCCGATGCTGACGGGCCAGATGCGCGTGAACACGAGATAGACGACGAGATTGCCGAGCAGGATGCCGATCGTGCGGTCGCGCGCGAGCGTCAGGTCGAAACCGGGACCGGCGCCCTGGATCACGCACAGGAAGAACGCGAATGCCACCTGGAAGCCTGCGTAGGCGATGCGCGGCGAGCCGAACGCGACCCATGCGGACAGCGCCGCGCCGACGAACACCAGCGCCATCAGATGGCCGATCGACGAGAGCGACGGCACGACGAACACGATCATCGCCGTGCCGATCAGCGCGCCGACGATACAGCCGGCGATCCGCAGCGTGAGCTTTTCGACCGTTTCGGCGGTCGAGCCGAGCGACACCATGTAGCAGGTGATGACGCAGGTATGAATGCCCTGCCAGTCGAGTTGCGAGTACAGCAGGTAGCAGAACATCGCCGCGGCCGTCGTTTTCAGCGCGTAGCGGATATGGTCGGGATTGCTGCGGGCGTCGGGCAGGAAGAAGCCGCCGCGTGGCGCGGCGGGTTTGGGTTCGGGGCCGGTCGAGGGCGTGGCTGCGGTGGTTGTGGTGGCGGCAGGAGTGGCCGTTGCCGCATCGCCCGATGCGCCGCTCGTTACGCATGGCTGCGCGAAATGCACGATCGCCGTGTGCAAATCCATCGCGGCGATGCGCGCGAGCGGCGGCAGCGTTTCGATGGGCGGTAGCGCGAGCGTCACGTCGACCGGATAGCCGCCCTGTTCGAGAATGCCGGCCATCTCGTCGAGCGTGGCCGCGAGCGGCGCCGCGAATGCGTCGGGCAGCCGCGCATCCGGTTCGCGGTCGGCGAGCGCAAGCGCGACGAGCAGCGCCGTGCTCGACGCGACGGCCTGCCGCAGCGCGGCGACATCGGCGGCGGACGAGGTGCCTTCGAGCTTCGACAGCTTGAGCCATGTGAGCAGTTGTCCGTCGCCTTCGCGCAGGCATGCGTCGAGTCCGGCGCGCGCCTCGCCGTTTGCGTGATCGCCGTTGCGCAGCCGCTGTGCCGCGAGCCGCAGCCGCCGCGCGAGTTGTGCGAGCGCGAGCCGGCGCGGCGACGGCGCGATCAGCAGGCTGACGACGAGCGTGATGCCGACCGGGATCGCCACCATCAGCCAGGCATACAGCAGGCCGCGCGTCGCGGCTTCGCCGAGCGGCGCGAGGCCGAGTTCGTCGAGCCCGAAGCCGGTAATCATCGCGACGGTCGCGCCGACCGGCCGCAGCTTGCTCGCCGACGTCAGGTAGAGCAGGCCGACCGACAGCACCGCCATGCAGGCGACGCGCAGCACCGGATAGTCGATGCTGAAGATCGCCACGCCGAGCACGAGCGCGATCACGAACGTGACCAGCACCAGCATCGCGGCCGCGAGCAGGGCGCTCGTCACGCGGTCGGTCCGGTTCAGGAAGAACACGATGTACACGGAGTTCGCGGCGTTCGGCGCGCTGTAGCCGCTCGTCACGAGCAGGGTCAGCGCGCAGATCAGTGCGACGCGCACGGCGATTGCCGCGCGCCCCGGAAACGGCGCGAGCAGCCGCAGGATTTCGCGCGGACCCGGCGCGCGGACGTCAGCGGCAGGCCGAGCCATGCCGGACCTCGACGATGGCGCTGGCGCCGACGCGCACGAGCTTGCCGTCGGGTTCGTCGAGCTTCACGCGCACCGGGAAGCGCTGCGCGACGTGGACCCAGTTCACCGAGCGCTGCACGATCGGCAGCGTGCGCGGCAGATTGATGCGATCGCTGTCCGCGACGCCCGCGCCGATGCCGACGACCTTGCCGGTCAGCGGGCGCTTGCGGTCGATCATCGAATAGACGGTGGCGCAGTCGCCGACCTCGATCTGCCCGAGCGCGGTCTCGCGGAAATTGCCGACCGCGAACCATTCGCTCGTGTCGATCAGCGTGAAGATCGCCTGGCTCGGTGCGACGGTTTCGCCGGCCAGCACCGTCAGGCCCGTCACGAGCCCGTCATGCGGCGCGCGCACGACGGTATCGTCGAGCGCGTGCCGCGCGCGGGCGAGCGCGGCTTCGCGCGCATGCAGCGTGGCGATCGCGTCGGCGTCGGTGCCGATCGTCTGCGCGGAGGCGTGCTGTTGCTCCTGCGCCTGCGCGAGCGACACGGCCGCGTCGTGTTGTCGGGTCTTCACCTGGTCGAACTGCTGCGCGCTGACGTAGCCCTGTGCGGCGAGCGGGGCGAGCCGCTGCACGTCGCGTGCCGCGAGATCGTAATTCTGCTCCGCGCGCTTGACCTGTTCGACGGCGACCGCCGCGTTCGAGTGCTCGCCGATCAGCGCGCGGCGCCGCGTGTCGAGCGAGGCGCGCGCGAGTTCGAGGTCGGCTTGCGCCTGTGCGACCGTCAACTGGTACGGCACCGGATCGATTTCATACAGCAGGTCGCCCCTGGCGACACGCTGGTTCTCGTGTACCGCGAGCTGCACGATGCGGCCGCCGACAGGCGAGGCGACGTGCACCACGTCCGCGTCGATCGAGGCGTCGTCGGTGGAGGGGTAGGCCGTCGCGCGGTAGTACGCATAGGCGAGCGCGGCGATGCCGAGCGCGACGATCGCCAGCGCGATCACGCGGCCTTTCAGGGCGTGGCGGGGGAGTCCGGCGGTCTTCATGCGAACGGCCCCGTGCCGGCGAGCCAGGCGATGACGGCCACCACGAGCCCGATGGCCGTGCAGACGGCGAACTGGTACGGCACGATGGCGGCCCAGCCCGTCGCGACGAATACGCGATGCGCGACGATCGCGCCGACGACGCCGGCGATCGCGCTCACGAGCCAGAGCGGGAAATAGGCGCCGAATAGCGCATAGGACGGTGCGCCATGCGATGCGCAGCCGGCGAGCGGCAGCACCGGCGCGACGACGGCCATGAGGGTGGGGGCGGCGCTGACTCGCAGGGGGGCGCGCGGAGAGGTTCTTCTCATGATGTGACGGGCTCGACGAGTGGAAGTCAGTGCCGGGCGCGGCGCCGTGCGGCCCGCCGTGCCGTGATGTCAGCGCCGATGGAAGAGCGCTTCTCTCTTCTTCCCGGCTAACGGTTCGGATTCCAGTATACGGCCTCTGCCTTGCGGAGAAAATGCGCGAGATACGACCGTGCAAACGGGACGAAGCCCATTGCACGATACGTATCCGGTTGCATGATCTTTACGCTGGCACTCTTCTGATAACCAAGGCGAACGAGCCGGCGGAATGGACCATTCGATTTATAAAAAAATATTGCTGCCGGCGCGTTTTTTTTCGATTTTCAGAACCGGTCGCCGCGAGAGGCCGGGCGAGCATGACGCTCATGACAGATCGCCGCCCGAGAGCGGGGCTTCGCGTATGACCTGCCGGTGCGGCGCAGTCTGGACGAACAGTGCGGGTATGCCTACTATGTCGCCTACATTCCATGCGGTAGCGCTGCACGACCTACCTTGATCGATGTCGCGGGACGCGGATGCGCAGGTAAAACGGGCATGCAAAACGCGCGGGCAGGATGCGCAAGCAAAGCGGGTTTCGGGGCGGCCGGCAGTCAGTGCGGCCCGAGTCCGTATCCGCGACGAAGCAGGGATGACCGGAAAGAAACCGGCGAGTGGCATCAGTCCAGCCGCGAGAACTCAGCGTCTCTTATTTTTTTAAACCTGGAGAATGACATGAACATTTTCAAGTCGAGCGGCGCCACGCCGAAAAACGAAAACCCCGCAAAGCCGGGATTGATGCGCGGCATTATTATCGGCGTGGGTGTTCTGGTCGTTCTTGTCGCCGCCTCCTCATTTTCCGCCACGGTGCCCGCCGGCTATGTCGGCGTGAAGACCACGTTCGGTTCTCCGTCGAGCAGCATGTACTCGCCCGGCATTCACTTCCGTATTCCGATCGCGCAGAGCATGAATAACGTCTATGTCGGCGTCAACAAGGCGACATCGGATGTCGCGGGTTCGTCGAAAGACCTGCAGCAGGTCGACATGAAGGTTTCGATCAACTTCAACATCTTGCCGGCATCGGCTACTTCGATCTTTGTGACCTATAGCAGCGATCCGTGGACCACGGTGATGGACCCGGCCGTGCACGACATCGCGAAAGCCGTCACGGCACGCTACGATGCGACCGATCTGATCCAGAAGCGCGACCAGGTCAGCCAGGAGATGCGCGAGGCCTTGCTGAACCGTTTTCAGAACATCGGCGTGAATGTCAGTGCGGTGAACATCGTCGATTTCCAGTTCAGCAAGCAGTTCAACGACGCGATCGAAGCCAAGATCACGGCGCAGCAGAACGCGCAGCGCGTCGAGAACGAAATCGCCCAGACCCGATGGGAAGCCCAGAAGCGCGTGGTGGAAAGCGAAGCGGCGCTACAGGTCGCGGAGAACACGGCGAAGGCCAACGACATTCTCGGCAAGTCGCTCGTGGACAACCCGTCGCTGCTCGAAAAAATGCGCATCGAAAAGTGGGACGGCCACTATCCGTCGACCATGCTCGGCAACTCGATTCCGATGATCAAGATCGGGCAATCGAACTGAGCGTCAGCGGTTTTATCCATACGCCAGTTTCTGGCGTATGGCGCAGCTCATTCTTCAACGCATGCTTTCGCCTCCTGTCAGCGGCCGGCTGCAATGCGCGAACGGAAATGCTCGGTTCCTTCGACGATCTTGTCGAGCACCGCGTCGAGCCCCCAGAAGCGCTCGCGCACGTCGTAGTCGATCACGCGGCAGCGAATCGACTGGAACGTACCGATGCGCTGGTGGTACATCTTGGAGAGCGCGGGATGGCCGAGTGCCTCGGATACCGCCGCGAGCGCGAGAAAGACCGAGAGTTCGCGGGCGAGCGCGGGGTTCTCGTCGGCGCGGTTGCGCAGCCAGTTGTAGAGGTCCGGGTGAAAGTTCGCGAACACACCGTTGAATCCCGCCGATCCGGCTTTCATCGCATCCCAGGCAATCGCGGCATTCGCATTCAGGATCTTCATCGGCGATCCCTTTGCCAGGGCGACGCGGCGCTTCACCGTGTCGAGATCGCAGCTCACGTCCTTTAGCATCACGAAGCGGCCGGTGTCGATGCACAGCCTGAGTTCGTCGTCGGAGAGCAGGCGCCGGTAGGGCGCCGGGCATTCGTATAGTCCGAGCGGAATGTCGGAAGGCAGGCGGCTCATCAGCCGGCGCAGATTGGCCGAGAACGCTTCCGTGCCTTCGCGGCGCGGATCGAGGTGATTCGTCACCAGCACGATGCCGTCGGCGCCGGTGGCCGCGGCGGCATTGAGTTCCTCGGCCTGCGCGTCGGGATCGTCGCTGATGTGGCCCGAGACCACCACCGGCACCCGGCCCGCCACCCGCTCGACGACGAAGCGGCCGAGCGCGGCGCGCTCCGCGAGACTCAGGAACTGCATCTCGCTCGATTGCGCCACGGCGAAGAGCGCGTCAGAGCCGTGGGCGAGATACCACTCGATCAGCCGTTCGAGCCCGGGGTAGTCGATGGCGCCGGTGTCGTCGAAGGGCGTCAGCATGACGGGCACGATACCTTCGATCGATTGCGACGGGCGTGCCGAAGAAGTAGAGAGGGACATGTCGGGGTTGTCCTCGCGAGTAGGGTTGAACGAATTGCCGGAGCGGGTTGAACGGGCCGCTCGTCAGGCGGGCGCGCGTGCCGCGCCGCCCGAAGCCGTTTCATTTTCGATCGGTTTGCGCACGAGGAACAGGTAGCTCATCGCGCCGACGAAGGCGATCGCGGCGCCGGTCAGCAGCGCCGGCACGAACGACCACGCTTGGGCGATATAGCCCGTGAAAATAGGCGCCAGCGCACTGCCGAGAAACGCGCCGAAGTTCTGGATCGCGCCGAGCGAGCCGACCCGGTTCGCGGGCGCGGCGGCGGTCGCGAGCGACCATGAACAGGCGGACGCCGCGTTGGCGAAAAAGATCACGACCGAGATGCAGACAATGGCGAGCGTGTTGCTTTCGACGAGCGCGGCCGGCACGGTGAACGCCACCATGCCGAGCATCGTGATGACGACCGCGTTGCGCCGGCTCGTCACGGGCGAGGCGCTGTTGCGCGTGATGAGGTCGGAGAACCATCCCGCGATGATCGCGCCGAAAAAGCCGCAGAAGAACGGCACGGATGCCGCGATGCCGGTGCGCGTCATGGTCATGTGACGCTCGATCGTCAGATAGCCGGGCAGCCAGGTCAGATAGACCCAGTTCAGATACGCCGAGCCGAAAAAGCCGATCAGCATGCCCCACGTCGTCATGTTCGAGAACAGCGCGCGCCAGTCCGCGAAGCTCAGCATCTCGGCGGGTTTCGTCGCGACGGCGTCGCCCTTCAGGTAGCGCGTTTCTTCCGGCGTCAGCGTCGCCGGGTCCGGGTCGCGATAACTCGCGAGCCAGATCACCGCGACCACGAGCCCGAGCACGCCCGTGAGAATGAACGCCGAGCGCCAGTGAAAGGCCACGACGAGCGGCGACAGGCAGAGCGGTGCGAGCGCCGAGCCGAGCGGCGACGCCGAGTTGTAGATGCCGGTCGGCTTGCCGCGTGCGCGCAGCGGAAACCAGTTGCTGACGACGCGCGCCGCCGACGGATACTGAGGCGACTCGCCGATGCCGAGCACGATGCGCGCGACGACGAACCAGCCGAACGTGGACACGAGACCGCCCGCGATCTGAGCCGCCGACCAGACGATCAGGCCGAGGCCCAGCAGCTTGCGCGGGCCGATGCGATCGACGAGACCGCCGATCGGCAATTGGAAGAGCGCATAGCTCCAGGCGAATGCCGAGAGCAGCACCCCCATTTCGCCGAGCGAGAGCCCCAGGTCGTTGCGGATCAGCGAATTGGCGACCGCGAGCGTGCCGCGATCGAGATAGTTCACGACGCCGCTCACCATCAGCAGCGTCAGCGCCACGGTCTGGGCGCGGCGCACGCGGCGCGGAGCCTGCTCGGACGCGGGGGTGGGTTCCATGTTGTTGTCTCCGTCTCTGTTTATGGATGGGCTGCGGCGGCGCGCAGCCGGGTCTGCTCAGGTCATTAGAAGCGGTGAACGATGCCGACGCCGATGGCGACCATGCTACGCGACGAAGCCGGCGAGCCGTTCTGGGCGTCGCCGACATCCGCCGTCGCGTTGATGATGGTCTTGCCGTCCGCGTGCTGATACGCTTCCAGAGCATACAGGCCGGTACGCCTGGACAGGACGTAATACTGCGCCAGGTGGAACGGGTTGTCGCTGGCCGCGCTCGTGATGCCGTTCGATGGTGGCGCGCGGGTGTCGCTATAGCCGGCGGCGATCTGGCTCGGTTATCTGCGCGACGATGAGTGGTTGGGGCGTCGAGGCGCGTGCGGCGATGACCGATCGCGCTATAGAGGGATGGCCGTAGCGGGCATTTGTCGGGACTACTGCGCGCCGATCCGGTGCAAACGCAATAGCGAAACCCTCAGCGCGCCGACGACATCAGGCATCACCGCGCCAGCTCGCCGAAATGGCGGCGATTCCCCAGGCCCCCGCTTTTCTCGCTTCGTCCAGCAGGGCTGGGGTCATCCCGCCCAGCGCGAACACGGGGACGCGTGAACCGGCAACGAGTTGGCCGAAATGTTCCCAGCCGAGCGGCGTGGCGTCGGGGTGCGTGCGTGTCGGAAAAACCGGCGAAAGCGTGACGAAATCCGCGCCTATCTTGTTCGCCTGCGCAAGCTGCCCGGCACTATGGCAAGCGGCCGAAACGAGCATGGCATCATGCGCCGGAGGCTCTTTCAGCGACATGAGTGCATGGCTGTTCAGATGCACGCCATCGCAGCCGATCTCCACCGCCATTTCGATAGGACCATTGAGCATCAGCATGGCTCCATGCTGACGGCACAGATCGCGTGTACGTCGCGCGAGATTCAGGTGATCGTGCTTCTCCAGATGTTTGGCCCGGAGTTGAACGAGCTGGATTCCCGCTTCGAGCGTAGCGGCCAGTTGCCGAAGAAACGTGTCGAAATGCGGCGGGTCAATCGGTTCAGGTGTGATTTGATAAAAGTCGGGAAGGACAGAGGCTTTCATCTTGCCGCGATAGAGAAGGGAGTGGGTGGCTATTGGAGAATAGCACCCGGAGAATAGCACCCAGCATCCCAGCTCATGCACAGTCCTGAGGAATCACCCGCACGCCTCGTCCGGCACCGTCAGCGAAAAACGCTGACCGCTTCGGCAAGGCGCGTCGTCTGCTGCTTCAGGCTTTCCGATGCTGCCGCGCTTTGCTCGACCAGCGCGGCGTTCTGCTGGGTGATGTGGTCGAGGTCGCCGACCGCCTGACTCACCTGCGTAATGCCGCTGCTCTGCTCAAGGGTTGCGGAGCTGATCTCGGCAATCAGATCCGAGACCCGTTTCACCTGGACGACGATCTCGTCCATGGTCTTGCCGGCGTCGTCGACCAGCCGGGAGCCGGACTCGACTTTCTCGACGCTCGCGCTAATCAGGTTTTTGATCTCCTTGGCCGCGCTCGCACTGCGCTGCGCGAGCGCGCGGACCTCGGCCGCGACCACCGCAAACCCGCGTCCCTGCTCGCCGGCACGCGCCGCCTCGACCGCTGCATTGAGCGCCAGGATGTTGGTCTGAAACGCGATGCCGTCGATGACGCCGATGATGTCGGCGATTCTCTTCGAGCTGTCGGTGATCTCGTTCATCGTGGTCACGACTTCCGACACCGCCTGTCCGCCTCTCGCCGCCGCCTCGCTTGCCGAGCCCGAAAGCTGGTTGGCCTGGGTGGCCGTTTCGGCATTGCTCTTTACCGTGGCGGTCATCTGCGTCATCGAGGTTGCCGTTTCCTGCACGTTCGTGGCGGCCTGCTCGGTGCGCGCGCTCAAATCATGGTTGCCCTGCGCGATTTCGTTGCTCGCGGTCTGAACATTGAGAACCTGCCCGCTGACGTCGTCGATCAGCCAGCGAAACATCAGGCCGAGCTGGCCGATCGTGCGCAGCGTCATGCCGATTTCGTCGACGCGGTTCATATGCACGACCGATTGGCTTTCGCCCGAGGCCACGCGCAACGCCTGCTTGCGCATCTGTTCGAGTGGCCGCGAAATCTGCGCTTCCAGGCACCACGAGGCCCATGCCGAGGCGAGCGCGGCGATTCCGGCAAAGGAACCGAGCGCGACGCCGCTCAGGCCGAGCGTCCAGACTCCGGCGATAAGCAGCGGCACGAGCGCCAGCAGGGTCGAGCGGATGCGCCAGCGCACGGGCATCGTTTGCAGGATCGAAGTCCAGCCCATCAGACCGGTGCGCACGATCAAGCCCTTGTGAAAGCGGCGCTTGCCGGCCTTGCCTTCGCGGAAATCCTTATAGAGCGCTTCGGCGGCTGCAATCTCTTCGCGCGAGGCTTTGGTCCGCACGGACATATAACCCGCCGGCCGGCCGTCTCTCACGACGGGTGTCGCGTTGGCGCGGACCCAGTAATGGTCGCCGTTCTTGCGCCGGTTCTTTACCAAAGCGGTCCAGGGTTCGCCGCTTTTGAGCGTGGCCCACATATCGGCGAAGGCTTCTTTGGGCATGTCCGGATGCCGCACCATGTTGTGCGGCTGACCGTGGATTTCCTCGGGACTGAAGCCGCTGACTTCGACAAAGGCCGCGTTTGCGTAGGTGATGTAGCTCTGCGTGTCCGTGGTCGACATCAGCGTCGCGTTGTCGGGAAACTCGAATTCGTGCTGCGTGACCGGTTGATTATTTCGCATGAATGCAAAGCCCTCTGGAATGTTTTATTCGGCACGCAACACGACGCGCGCTACCGATCTTTTGTCCTTGTTAACGGTAGGGTTATCCAAACCTTTAGGCTTTTAGGGCGATAACAAACAGGCCGTGTCGAAGCAGCCCGGTTAAAGCCCTTTTCTTATGAAGAGCCGGTGCGCGGTTACTTGCCCGCTCCCGTGGATGGCACGCAGGTCAGCACCAGAGTTCCGCCATGATTTGCAGCGGCGCGGACGATCGCATCGTGATGCTCTCCCGATCCGCAGGACCATGTGGCGCTCAGGTCGGCTTGGCAAAGATGCCGGGCTCGATAGGACGCGGGCGGGGCGATGGGGTATCGGCACGTGTCGAGGGTATTGCAGCGCCTCGCGAGATCGCGCGTGATGTTGCTCTCGCGGGCACCGCAATTTGCGCCGTAGGTGCCGGATTCTACGCGTATGGATTGAGCCGATGCGACCGTGCTGGTGCCGAGCATGCCCGCAAGCCAGAGGAACGTGCAGATCGCTCGACGCATGATGACCTCCATCGTGGCCGCCATCGTCGCACGGCCTCAGTCATAGCCTCGGTGCTATGAAGTCATAGCCCACCCGGCAATTGTTTGACCGCTCTCCGGTCGTTACATTGCTTCAAAGCAAGCTTCACAGCAACGCCACGAGTGCCTCGCGACAGACGACACCAGGCGTTGTCATCGCAGGACTCCGTACCGGTGACAAGGCAAGGCTCCGACAGCGGCGCTGTGCCATGCAACGGATACGGAGATTACATACAACGAATGGAGACAACGAAGTGCGCCTCTCGACCCATGTCGCGACGCTAACGATGTTAGCAATCGCGCCTGGCGTGGCCTGTGCCCAATCGGCGGTCACGCTTTACGGTTCCATCGACGGCAGTCTGCGCTACCTTACGCATGCGGATAGCGCCGGAGATGGACAATTTCTCACCGGCGGCAAGGGCCTGTACGAGTCGAATCGCTTTGGCGTCACCGGCGAGGAAGATCTTGGCGGCGGACTCAAGGCTCACTTCAAACTGGAGTCGGCATTCGACAGCGGCACGGGTGCGCTCGGCACGCCCGGCGCATTGTTCACCCGTGAAGCGACGGTCGGCCTGAGCGGCCCCTGGGGCGGCGTAAACCTCGGGCGGCAATTCTCGGTCAGCGCGCGCACGGTGTCCGCGTTCGACCCGTTCACGTTTCACTACCTGAGTATCACGCCGTTGTCGAAGGATATCGTCGGCACCTCGTCGGATCGCTTCGACAACGACATTCAGTACACCGGCGAATTCGGCAACCTGATCGCGCGCGCCGAATACGTGCCGGGCGGCGTGGCCGGCAGCATCAAGACCGGGACGGCGCTGGCGGCCGGCGCCACCTATCGCATTGGCGGCGTGCGCTTCGGCGCGGCCTACACGGAGTGGAACGATTTCGGCGGTCCCGGGCTCAATCGCAATCAGTTGTCGGCAGGCGCGGACTATCGTATCGGCGCGTTCCGCGTCACCGGAGGCTATATTGGCGATCGGCAGGACGGCCTCGCCGGCGACAGTCTTTCGCGCGATCTCTGGCTCGGCACGGTCTATACGTTCACCCCGGCATTCGCCCTGACCGATGCGATCTATCGCACCGATTACGATGCGCGCGGCAAGAAGGGTTCGAAAACGCTTCTGATGGCGGGCATCACCTATTCGCTGTCGAAAGAGACGCTGCTGTATGCGGAAATCGACAACACCCGGTTTACCGGTACGGCGATCACGAACGGACAGGGCAACCAGTTCGGTGTCGGGTGCGGTATCAGCAAGCGGTTCTGAAACGGATCGCGGACAGTTACACGACGTCACGGCCATGGTGGGCGTGACCAGACGGAGCATGGAACATGCGTATTCTCGACTCTCATTTTCACTGGTGGCCGCGCTCGATCTTCGAGGCCTTGTGCAAGCGTGAAGGTTTTCCGCGTGCTCAGAGCAACGGCAAAGGCGGCTATACCTATTGGCGGCAGGAAGGCAGCGTGGCGCGCTTCAATCTCGGCGCGGAGTGGTTCGATCTCGACCGGCAAATGGCGCATATGGACACGCTCGGCTACGAGGTCGACGTAATTGCCTCGATCGGTCCGTTCTCGCTGCATTTCTCCGATCTGCCGGTGGACGAGGGCCGCGAGGCGGCCATGATGTGGAACGAGGAAATGGCCGGCGCGCAGCGCCGCTATCCGGGCCGGTTGTGGGCCACCGCCGCCGTGCCGCTGCGCGATACCGACGTGGCGCTCGAAGTAGTGGATCATGCCATCGGCAAGCTCGGGCTCGTGGGCGTCAATTTGCCCGGCAGCGTCGGTTCGCTCGACCGCATCGACGCCGCGCGGCTCGAACCGTTCTATGCGCACGTCGCGAAACTCGGCGTGCCGCTCTTCCTGCATCCGACCGACTCGATTTTCCCGGACATTCTCGACGGCTACGACGGCGCGCTGTATCTGAGCCTTGGGCGCGTCATCGACGTCAGCGTGTCGGCCTGCCGGCTCGTGCTTTCCGGGATCATGGAGCGTCATCCGGACCTGAAGGTGATCATGTCGCATACGGGCGGCGCGCTCCCATATCAGGCGGGACGCATGGACAAGAACGCGAAAGCCGCGAAGCTGCCGTCTCCGCCGAGCACCTACATCAAGCGCATGTATACCGATACGGTGTCGCCGCATGAGCTGGGCATCCGTTTCGCGATCGAGTTTTACGGCGCGGAGCATGTGATGTACGGCAGCGACTATCCCTGCTGGGACCCGGCTACCGCGGTGCGGCTGTTCGAGGAAGTCGGCGTGTCGAAAGAGGACCAGCAGAAGATTTTCTACGGCAACGCACGACGCCTGTTCGGCTTGCCGGACGCCGCCTGAGCACCGCCATGCCCGAACGCCACTCTATCGATCTCGAAGCGCTGATCGACCAGCGCAAGCTGGGCGGTTTCCAGATTTTCGTCGCGGTGCTGTGCGCGGCCGCGTTGCTCGTGGACGGTTTCGACACGATGGCGATCGGCTATGTCGCGCCGGCGCTGATCAAGGCATGGGGCATCGATCGGGCCGCGATGACACCCGCCTTCGCGGCGGGCCAGATCGGCCTGATGCTCGGCTCGATGGTCGTCGGCCCGCTCGCGGACCGGTTCGGCCGGCGGCCCGTGATGGTGTTCAGTTGCGTGGCCTTCGGTCTGCTTTCGCTCGCCACCATGCGGGTCACGTCCGTCGGCGAACTGGCCGTGCTGCGTTTCCTGATCGGCTTCGGGCTGGGCGGCGGCATGCCCAATGCGCTCGCGTTGACGAGCGAGTACATGCCGTCGCGCGTGCGCGTGACGGCCACGATGATCATGTTCTGCGGTTTCTCGATCGGCGCGGCGCTGGGCGGCTGGGCCGTCGCGCATCTCATCGTGCGGCACGGCTGGCAGGTCGTGTTCCTGATCGGCGGCGTGATTCCGCTCGTGCTCGCCGTGGTGCTGGCGCTGCTGTTGCCCGAGTCCTTGCGCTTTCTGGCGGCGACGGGGAAACATCCGCGGCGTCTCGCACGCTGCGTGCGCCGCATTGCGCCCGAGGCCGATCCCGAAGGCCGGGCCGCCTATGTCGTGACGGAGAAAAAGGCGGCGGGCTTCGTGGTGCGCGAGCTGTTCACGGAAGGCCGCACGCGCATGACGCTGCTGCTATGGGCCATTACGTTCATGGTTCTGCTCGATCTCAATCTGCTGTCGAGCTGGGTGCCGATCATGCTGCACGATTCCGGACTGTCCATCGAAACCGCGGCGGCGGTGACGATCGGCTATCAGGTCGGCGGCGCGTTCGGCAATCTGCTGCTGGGCCGATTTGTCGACCGTTACGCGCCGTTCCTCGTGCTGGTCGTCACCTTCGTGATCGCGTTCGCGGGCATCGTGAGTCTCGGGCTCGCCGGCACGCACGTCGCGTTGCTTACCGCGCTGATATTCGTGGTGGGATTCTGCGTGATAGGTGGAGTCGGCGCTTCGGATGCCCTGGTGGCGACCTGCTATCCGACCGGGATGCGCGTGACGGGGCTCGGCTGGGCGATCGGCGTGGGTCGTTTCGGCGCGGTGATCGGGCCCACGCTGGGCGGCTTCGCGTTGACGATGGGATCGAGCGCCGCGAGCTTCTTCGCGATCGGCGCGCTGCCGATGCTTGGTGCTGCCGCCGCCGCATTCGTCGTGCATGCGGACTCGCGCAACCTCGCCCGGACCACGCCTTCGCTGCGCGGCTTCTAGGCCCGCGGCCTCGCGCCGCGAATGTCCCGGGCTTGTTCGCGCTTATCTGCACTCATCGGCGCTTACCTGCACGCTTATCTGTGATTACCCGCGCGCGAGACACAGCCCACGCTGCATCAAACGCGCATTCTCTCGGCATCCCGCACGATCTCGACGAGCCGGTCGATCTCCGGCATGTCGGACTTCGCGTTGCGCAGGTAGTGCAGCGTGAGGTGCATCGGCGGGACGTCCACGTCGAGTTCCACGATGCTGCCGGCGGCAATGTCCTTTTGCACCGAGCGCCGCAGCGAACACGAGATGCCGATTCCCGCGATCACCATATTGCGCACCATGCTCATTTCCTGCGCCTGCGAGGCCACGATCGGCTCGGCGAGACCTGCGGCGCGCAGCATGTCGGCGATCGTGCGGCCGAAGTACGAAGTGTCGTAGGCCACGATGAACGGGTACTGCGCCAGCGTGTCGATGCTGATGTCGGTCTCGTTCGCGAGCGGATGGTCCGGCGCGGCGATGAACGCAAGCCTGTAGCGGCTCAGCGGCTCGGCAGGCAAGCCGGGAACCTCGCCGTTGCTGAGCAGAAACCCGAGGTCGACCTGGCCGCGTGAACACAACGAATGCACTTCCTCGAACGTGCCGGCCAGCGCGACTAATTCGATTTGCGGAAACTCGGTGGAAAATTCGCCCAGCGATTTCGACAGCACGGAATCGGCGACGAAGCGCTGTGCCGCGAAGCGCAGCTTACGTTTGCTTTTCTTGAGATTGGCGGAGATCGCCGTCGTGCGCTCGAGCGTTTCGAGCGCGTAGGTGTAGAAGGCCCGGCCGGCGGCCGTGAGTTGCGGGCTCACGCCCGGGCGGCGTTCGAACAGGGCGCCGCCGATCTTGGCTTCCAGCTCGCGGATATGAACGCTGACGGAAGGCTGCGCGATGTCGAGCGCTAAGGCTGCCGCGCCGAAACCACCCGAGTCGACAACGGCGACGAAGACCTGCAGCCCACGCAATGTAACCGGCAACATCTGTTCCTCTCCGCTCCGCGAATAACCCATAGCTATCTTACTATGGATCCATAGCCTGATGGCGGATTGCCTGCGTGCCCCGGGGTCACTTAAGGTTGGGTCACAGAACGACAAAAAGGAAAAGGAGACAACTACACCGTTGGCCATTCCTGTTCTGCTGCATGAGCGGTGCCGATGCGTGAGCGCATCGCACTACTGATCAAATCTGACTATGTGGAATATGCGATGAATCAAGTTGGTGTGGACATAGGCGGGACATTCACGGACCTCGTGGGGTATCGGGCGGGGGAGCTTCTGCTGGCCAAGACCCTGACCACGCCGGCCAATCCCACGCAGGGTGTGGCGACGGCGCTGGAGCTGGCCGGCACGCAGCTGGCCGAGCTCGACGAGTTCCTGCACGGCTCGACCATGGCGATCAATACGGTGCTCGAACGCAAGGGCGCGGCAACCGCGCTGATCACGACCGAAGGTTTCCGTGACGTCTACGAGATCGGCCGCGGCAACCGGCCCGACGCGTTCGACATTCATTTCCAGCGTCCGCAGCCGCTGATTCCGCGCGACCTGCGCTTCGAAGTGCGCGAGCGTCTGAATGCGAAGGGCGAAGTGCTGACGCGCCTCGACGAAGATGCCGTGCGCGGGCTGGGTGCCGAACTGGTCGCGCAAGGCATCGAGTCGGTGGCGATCTGCTTCTTGCACGCCTATGCGAACCCGCAGCACGAACTGGCGGCCGGCCGCATTCTGCGCGAGGCTTACCCGGACCTGTTCGTGACGCTCTCGCATGAAATCCTGCGCGAGTTCCGCGAGTACGAACGCACCTCGACCACGGCGCTCAACGCCTATGTCGGCCCGCGTGTGCGGCGCTATCTGCAGACGCTGAAGTCGCATCTGGACGAGCGCGGCTTTCGCGGCGGGATTCAGATCATGCGCTCGAACGGCGGCAGCATGTCGCTTTCGCATGCGGCCGTGGAGCCGGTCTCGATGATGGAGTCGGGCCCGGTGGCGGGCATGATCGGCGCGGGGCACGTCGCGAAGCTGCTCGGCATTCGTCAGGCGATCGGCTTCGACATGGGCGGCACGACCGCGAAGGCCACGCTCATCACCGAAGGCATTCCGGCGATCGAGGACGGCTACTACATCGGCGGTTATGCGACCGGCCAGCCGATGCAGTTGCCCGTCGTGTCGATCGTCGAGGTGGGCACGGGCGGCGGCAGCATCGCGTGGCGCGACAAGGCGGGCGGTCTGCACGTCGGGCCGCAGAGCGCGGGCGCGGCGCCGGGCCCGGTGTGCTACAGCCGCGGCGGCGTCGAGCCCACGATCACCGACGCCAACGTCGTGCTCGGGCGTCTCAACCCGGGCCGCTTCCTCGGCGGCGGCATGGCGCTCGATGTCGAAGGCGCGAAGGGCGCACTGGCGAAATACGTCGGCGAAGGGCTCGATCTCTCCGTGAACGAGGCAGCGATGGGCGTGGTGCGCATCGCGGACTCGGCGATGGCGCTCGCGGTGCGCGCCGTGTCGGTGCGCAAGGGCGTCGACCCGCGCGATACGGCGATGATCGCCTTCGGCGGTGCGGGGCCGGTGCACGCAGCCGCGCTGTGCAAGGAAATCTATATTCCGACGCTCGTGATCCCGAAGCTGCCGGGCAACTTCTCGGCGATGGGCATGCTGCTCGCGCCGTGGCGCCAGGACCTCGTGCGCACGCTCGTGGGCGTGCTCGGCCAGCTCGATCAGCAGGCCGTGCTCGCGGCCTTCGACGAACTGACGGCGGCGGCGAAGCGTCAGCTTGCCGAAGACGAGCTCGACGCGGACAAGGCGCGGTTCGATTTTGCCGTGGACCTGCGCTATCGCGGCCAGGAGCACAGCATCACGGTTCCGCTCGCCGGGCCCGATGCGCTGTCGCATACGAACACCGCGATGCGCGAGCGCTTCGACGAACTGCACGATCAGCGCTATGGGCATTCGGCGGCGGGCGAGATCATCGAGGTCGTCAATCTGCGGCTCACCGCGACCGTGTCGCGCGGCGACGCCATCGGCAGTTTCATCAGCGCGCCGTTCGAAGCCGAAGCCGCGCGCGAAGAGCAGGTGCGCGAGGTGATCTTCGACGATCCCGAGCGTCCGCTCACGGCGCGCATTCTGTGGCGCCCGGCGCTCGCGCCCGGCTTCACGGTGGAAGGACCGGCCGTGATCGAGGAGCCGCATTCGACCACCGTCATCTTCCCCGGCGACGTCGCCCGCATCACCGAACACGGACACATGGTCGTGTCCATCAAACTGCCCGAAGGAAATCAGCCATGAAGACCCAGCAAACCTCTCAAGCGGTTGCCGCGGCGCGTCGTCCCGCCGTGGACCCGATCACGCTGGAAGTGGTCGGCAATTCCCTGATCGCCTACGCCGAGGAAATGGCGCTCGCGCTGTGCAAGTCCGCGTACAACATGATGATTTACGAGGTGCGCGACTTCTGCTGCGGGCTCATCGATACCGAAGGCCGGATGATCTGCCAGAACGAAGGCGGCCTGCCGATCTTTCTCGCGGACCTCGGGATCGCCGTCAAGGACGGTATCGACCGTTTCGGCCTGGACGGCTTCGCACCCGGCGACGTGATCATCATGAATCACGCCGGCGTGTGCGGCCAGCATCTGAACAACGTCGTCGTGTACACGCCGTGCTTCTTCGAAGGCAAGGTGGTGGCGTTCGCGGCCAACCGCGCGCACTGGGCCGACGTGGGTGGCCTGCGCACGGGCTTCGGCAACGTGCAGACCTACGAGATTTTCCACGAGGGCATCCAGATGCGCTCGATCAAGATCTACGAGGCCGGCCGCCGCAACGAAGGCGTGTGGCAGATGATTTCCGACAACATCCGCTTTCCCGAGGCGTCGCTCGGCGACCTGCGTGCGCAGATCGCGGCCTGCCAGCTCGGCGGCCGCCGGCTTGCCGAACTCTATGGGCGCTACACGGTGCAGACCGTGAGCGATTGCATCGAGGCCTCGTGGGACCAGGCGGAAGCCGAGGCGCGCGCGGTGGTAGCGAGCATTCCCGACGGCGTCTATACCGCCGAATCGCGGCTCGACAGCGACGGGCGCCGGCTCGATGTGCCGCTGCGCGTGAAGGTCACCGTGATCGTGGACGGCTCGAATCTCACCATCGACTATTCCGGCATGAACGAGCAGGTGCCGGGGCCGCTCAACTCCGGCTACTCGGGCGGCCTGTCGGCGGCGCGCGTCGCGTTCAAATGCATCACGATGCCGCACGCGCCCGTCAACGAGGGCTGCTTCCGCGCGCTCACGCTGATTTCGCCGGAAGGCACCATGCTCAACGCGCGCCCGCCCGCGGCGCTCGGCCTGTGGAGCATCGCCTTGCCGACCGTGATCGACACGCTGCTGCGCGCGCTCTCGCAAGCGCTGCCCGACTTCGTGCCGGCCGCTCACAAGGGCGACATGGGCGGCTGCTCCTTCTACGGGCAGCGCGAGGAAAACGGCGAGCGCTACGTGCTGATGAATATTTTCGGCGGCGGCTGGGGCGGGCGCGCGAAGGAAGACGGCGCATCGGCCTCGGTGTCGATCTGTCAGGGCGACGTGCGCAACACGCCGGTGGAGCTGCAGGAAATCCGCTATCCGTTCCTCGTCGAATGCCACCAGCTGCGCGAGGACAGCGGCGGCGCGGGCGAGCATCGCGGCGGTCTGGGTGTCGTGCTGCGCTACAAGGCGCTGCAAAAGAGCACCGTCAACGTCAACCTCGAACGCATCATCGAACCGCCGTGGGGCGCGAAGGGCGGCAATCCGGGCGCGAGCAACGCGGCCATGATCCGGCGCCACGACGGCGCGGAACGCTCGGTGACGAAGGAAAGCAATATCGCGCTGGCCGCCGGCGACACGATCACGTTCTGGACCGCGGGCGGCGGCGGTTACGGCGAGGCACGCGAGCGTGCGCGCGAGCGTATCGAGGACGATCTGCAAAAGGGCTATGTGAGCGTGGCGGGGGCACTGCGCGACTACGGCGTGCGGCTCGACGAAGAGGAGGCGACACCATGAGCGCGCAACTTCATCAGGAGCGTTCGGGCCGTCTGCGGCGCGCGATGGCCGACGCCGGGCTCGATCTGCTGGTGGTGCCGGGCGACGCGTGGCACAGCGACTATCTGCGTTACGCGCTCGACCTCACGCCGATGGAAGGCGAGGCCATCGCCTGCATCGAACGCGACGGCGCCGCGCGGGTGTTCGTCGCCAGTCACGCCGAGGCTGCGCGATTCGCCGCCGAGCAGCCCGCGGTGCAGGTGTCGTGCTCGGCCGATCCGCTCGCGCAAGCCGAAGCCTGGATTGCCGCGCGCGGCGCGGCGCAGGCCGCGCTGGTGGCACCCGGCGTGGCGCCCACGCGTCTTGCCCAGGGCCCGCTGGGCGCGGGCATGACGGCGGCCACCGCGTGGTTCGACCGGCTGATGGTCAGGAAGAGCGCGGCGGAAGCCGATGCAGTGGCGCGCGCCACCGCGCTGGCCGACGCCGGTTATGCGGTGTTCCGGGACGCGGCGCGCGTGGGTTGCAGCGAATACGAACTGATCGCCGAAGTCGAAGCGTGGTTCCGCAGCCAGGGATGCCCCGAGAACTTCGTGATTCTCGGCACGGGCGGTCGCGAAGTGCGCGGCATGCATCCGCCCGGCGACAGGCGCATCGCGGCGGGCGATCTCGTGACCACCGAACTCACGCCGTGCGTCGACGGCTACTACGCGCAGATCTGCCGCACGCTCGTGGTCGGCGAGCCGACCGACACGCAGCTGCGCGCCTATGCGGTCTACCGGGAGGCGCTCGAAGCGGGGATCGCGGCGGTGCGACCCGGCGCGACGCACGGCGACGTGGCGCGCGCGCAGAACGACGTGTTCCGCCGCCACGGTCTCGGGGACTACGTGACGTCGGCGTATACGCGGGTGCGCGGCCACGGCGTGGGCCTTTTCGTCGACGGGCCGCACGTGCTGGAAAACGTCGAACTCGTGCTCGAGCCCGATATGACGCTGATCGTGCACCCCAACACGTATCACCCCGAGGCCGGCTATATGGTGCTCGGCGATACGGTGCGCGTGACGGCGAGCGGCTGCGACGTTCTCACGGGAACGACGCGCGATCTCATCAGTGTGCCGGCCTGACCGCCTGCGTAAAAGGAGTCCTGACTATGCGTCGAGGTTTGATCAGCTGGTCGCGGGAGGAAGTCCCGCAAGCGATACTGGAAGCCCGCGTGGCGCGGTTGCAGCAGGCGATGCGCGAGGCGCGCCTGGATGCGGTGCTAGCCTATACGTCGTTCGCGCAGCCCGCGCCCGTGCAGTGGCTCACGCACTTCGTGCCGTACTGGAGCGAGGCGCTCGCGGTGGTGTTGCCGCACGGCGCGCCGACGCTGCTCGCCGCGCTGACGCCGCGCGTGCATCCGTGGATTCGCGAGGTTTCGCATCTGGGCGAGGTCGTGTCGGCGCCGCGTCTTGGCGAGAAGACAGGGGAGTTTCTGCGCGAGCAGGGACTCGGAGATCGTGCCGATAGCAAGGCGCGCATCGGCGTGATTGGTCTGGATGGGCTGCCGTGGTCCGTGGGCGAGCCGCTCGTGAAGGCATTCGGTGAAGACAGTCTCGTCGACGCCAGTGCGCTCTACGCGCAATTGCGGCAGACCGCGGATCGCGCCGAACTCGATCTCGCGAAACGCGCCACGGCGATCGGCGAGGCCGCGCTGCTCGCGATCCCGGCCGGCGCGACGCGTGCCGCCGAGGTGCTGGCGGCGATCGAAGCGTCGGCACGCCGCGCGGGCGCGGAAGAAGTGCTGCTGCGGATCGCGCCGGATTTCACGCGCAACGCCACGCTCTCGCGCATGGAGGGCGACGCGCCGCTCGGCGAACGCTACGCGGTGGAGCTGTCGGTCGCCTACAAGGGTAGCTGGG
>NZ_JAAGPQ010000118.1:0-21163 GCF_017104985.1 Paraburkholderia sp. Ac-20342
ATGATCCTCAGGAAGCTGCGGCTTCTTTGCGCCCTTGTTCTGTTCGCTTTGCTCAACCGCTCGACCACTGTCGTCTTCACGGCATGAGGGCTAACGCCGCGCAAAACGAATTATTCAGGCCGGACTAGATAGAGGCACTATGACAAAAATATCTTCACCCAAAGGCTCTGCCAACTTGCAGCGCAGGCAATGGCTCAAGTATGCCGGCGCTTCGGCAGCCGTCGGAACGCTCGCCATGGGAGCCCGGGAATCGTATGCCGCCGCGACCGCTCAAGGCTCAGGGGACGTTCTCGATGTCGCCATCATCGGCGCCGGGCTGGCTGGACTGACCGCTGCGCGAGACCTTCGCGGGGCAGGCTGCGAATCCTTCGTCGTCCTCGAAGCACGGGATCGTGTAGGCGGCCGGACGTACAACTACGAAGTGCCTGGTCCGGGCGGGTTCGTCTCGGAAGTCGGCGGCCAATGGATCGGGCCGGGGCAGACCGCGGTGGCGGATCTGGCGCGCGAGCTCGGGGTTGACACGTTTCCTACCTACTACGACGGAAAGACCGTCATTCTTGGCGGTGATGGACGTGTGGAGGTGGACTTGAAAGGAACCTTCGGCACGGACGAGACCATCGGCGCCAAGCTGAGTGCGTTGTCGCGTGATGTGCCTTCGGGGGCGCCCTGGACCTCACCTAGGGTTGCGGAGTTCGATAAGCTTTCAATGGGTGACTGGCTGGCAAAGCAGAACATCAAGCCTGAAGACCAGATGGGCTGGAACGGTTCGTCGATACTTTCCGGCGGTGCCATGCCTGCGAAGATGGGGCTGCTGCATTTCCTTTCCATGGTCAATTCGGCGGATTGCGACTTCTCGCAGCTCGACGAGATCAAGCACAGCGCGCAGGAAACACGGTTTATCGGCGGCTCGCAGATTCTCAGCAAGAAGATGGCGCAACAACTGGGCGACAAGGTGCGTCTGTCCACACCCGTGCGCCAGATTTCCGGTTGGGACGGCGAGGTCGTCACGCTGCACACGGACCATGGGGTGGTGCGCGCACGTAAGGTCATCATGGCCATTCATCCGGCCTTGTGCCATCAGGTGCAATTCGATCCACCCCTGCCGGAAAAGCGCGCGGCATTGCAGTGCGCCTGGCCGGGGCATTCGCCGGCGCGCAAGACGGCGACGGTCTATCGTCGCCCCTTCTGGCGCGATAAGGGCTTGAACGGTCACATTTTCCAGATGAACGGTCCAATTATCTGGGCCTTCGACAACTCGCCGCCGGGTGGCGAGATTGGCGTCATCAATGCCTTCACTATGGGTGCGCTGCTGCCTTCCGACCTGCAGGAGGCCAAGCGGATACAGACGGAAATCTATGCTCAGGCGTTGGGCAGCGAGGCTCTGACTCCCGTGGCTTACCACGACCACGATTGGGGTCGCGTTGATCCATGGACGATCACCTGCGTTTCCGCCATTCCCCCAGGCTTCTGGAGCGAGCATGGTGAAGCATTGCGCCCGTCATGTGGGAACCTGATCTGGTCGGGCACCGAAACGGCAAACATCTGGGCCGGCTACATGGATGGCGCGGTTCGCTCCGGCCATCACGGTGCGTTGCAGGCGCTCAATGCATTGCGTCGGGCGTAGGAGAACAATAGTGAAGAAAAAAATTCTGCTGGTTGCCGTTCCCGTGGTCATTGCCTTGCTACTGGTCGTTTTTGGCCGCGATTTTCTCGATCTCTATCGGCTGCAGAACCATGTTGCGAGTTCGACCAAGGCCTATCTTGCCGACGGAGGGGCATGGCCGCATCTGACCGATGTCTGTATGGGCTGCCATGGCGTGAAGGGTAATTCGCTCGCTCAGGGCTATCCGAGCCTTGCCGGGCAGCCGACGCTCTACGTAGCAACCCAACTGCGCAATTTTGCCAGCAGCCAACGGAGTGATCCGAACATGGGGCCGCTCGCGATGACTCTGGGTGCAAGCGAGATCAAGCTGGTCGCCGATTACTACGCCCGGCAGATTCCCGTCGAAAATCGCTACTTCCACCCCGATCCGCACCTGCGGGCAAAAGGCGAGCAACTGGTCAAGGCCAGTGCCTGCGTGGCATGTCATGGTGCCGCGTTGATGGGTCACGACCAGTTTCCGCGTCTCGCGGGCCAAGGGTACGACTACCTGGTGAAACAACTCAACGCCTTTGCCGACGGCGCGCGTACCGAACCCACGGGCACCATGAAGAGCCTTGCTGCGGCTATGTCGTCGGAGGACCGGGCGGCTGTCGCCAGCTATCTCGCAAGCCTCAAGCCGGACACGAAGTGAAGAATCGAAATCAATTCGCATCGGAGACTATGATGAATCAGACCTCGCGCAACGTAATGCGCTTCACGGCCTGGAGTGCCATTATCGGCGGTCTTCTTGCCTACGCGAACGTCGGGCTGTCGGCGGCGGTAACAGGCTCGGACACGGATATGGTGCTGCATGGCGCATCGATGTTGGTGCTGCCGTCAGATGCCCGTGATCTGTTCCGCTGGTGCATGGTTGCCGACACGCTCGGCTTCTATCTGCCCTTCCTCGCCATCGGTGGCTATTTCGTGCATGTATTCCGTGAGGAGCTAGGCGCGCTCGGCAACATGGTGGCGTTCGCCGTCGTGCTGTACGTCGTGGTGGGTGTGACAGGCGCGGTCATGCAGTTCGCGATCATCCATCCACTCGCACATCTGTATGCGGGTGGGGACGACGCCACGAGAAGCGCAGCGGCAGCGGTATGGACGGCGATAGCCAATGCGACTCAAAACGGATTGTGGTGGATTGAAGGTCCACTCGTGCTGTTCTGGACACCGAT
Organism: Paraburkholderia sp. Ac-20342; assembly: GCF_017104985.1. NCBI lineage: Bacteria > Pseudomonadati > Pseudomonadota > Betaproteobacteria > Burkholderiales > Burkholderiaceae > Paraburkholderia > Paraburkholderia sp. Ac-20342. The sequence continues at coordinate 2,818 of NZ_JAAGPQ010000118.1, forward strand.
TGCGGCCAACCTGCTCAAGAGGGCGGGTTGGAGGGGATCGATTCTCCTGAAGATCGTCGGGTGGGCTTTCGGAGCTTTCTTCCTGTTTGGTTTTTTCCCGGAATTCGATGCACTTTCAAATGCAAGCGAGGCGGTCGTTGTACTCGTCTTGCCGCTGTGGATGCTGTGGTTCGGCTGGCAGTTGTTGCGCCGCTCGCGGACCTACACCGAAACGGTTCCGGGGTTTGCTGGGTAAGGCGCACTCCTTGCCGAGGCAGGGCGTTGAGGGCGTTTTGAAATCCAAAGCGAATTGTCGGGTCACTTTGTGCCAGGAAAACATAATTCGTAGTCCATAGTATTTTGAGGCCGCTGTGCCTTGGTGGCACGCCAATTCCACAATAGAAGAGTATTTGCATGAGAACTTCCCGCCGCATTTTTATGATCGAAACCGCCAGCATCGCGACGGGGTTCGCGCTTTCGCGCCTTGCTTTTGCCGATGTGGCCAAGGTGTCGGAAGTCGATTCGACGGCGCTCGCGCTCGGTTACAGGACCGATGCGACCAAGGTCGACAAAGCAAAGTATGCGAGGTACGTGATGGGCCAGGTCTGCAGCAATTTGCGCGTTCTATCAGGGCAAACCTCAGGATGCGTTCGCCCCTTGCCCCATGTTCGGCGGTAAGCCGGTCGCGGGCAACGGTTGGTGCAGTGCCTATAGCAAAAAGGCTTGATTGCGCAGCGTTACAGCATGCCGGCATCGAATCGGACAGTAAGACATGTACTTACAGAATGGCATGACTCGCTTACGTCGACATTGGCACAGCTTGTTCCTAAGGCCGATGCGAGATGCGGAATGGAGCAAAGTCAACATATCGCTGTTCTCCTAATCGGGTTAGTTGATGGGTCGGCGATTCGTCATGGAGCCAAGCAAGGAATGCGTAAGTACCTACGTGGAATCGATACGCCGCTTGTCGAGGCTACGAATCGTATTCTGCAGGAGAGTTCTTTTGAGTCGTCGAAAGAATGACGATTGAGACGTCAACGACGTGGTCCACGGAGGCAGGAGATTACCTTGTCTTTTTCCTTTAAAAATGATCCGCCCGCTTATTAACAATCATAGGTCAGTGTTCCGTTAACAGGCGTGGCAGACATTGGGCGTCTCATGTGAACCTGTGCGACACGTTTCGCTTCCACCCTCGTGCCGGGTTTGAGCACCCGTGGTTACTGTGTCCTTGCAGGCGTTTCAGGAAACGCCACAGGAATCTGCGCTGCCGCAACTTCTTCCAACCTTCATCAAACGAGCGGTTCCAGTTTGACATGGCTGAGGACCGGTCAGCAGCTTCCAAGTGATCCCTGTTGTGACCTAATCCGTCAACCATGAATTCGTCCCTTGATGGGGAAGACTTAATCCCTTGAGAAACCGGCTATGTCCTGAAGTGGGGGCAGAGGCGTGGGAGCGTCTTCGTCAGTCAGTGTTTTCCCTATTTTTTTTGCCTTGTTGGTAGGTCGTGACGGCGCTACTATTAGGTCATTAAGGCGCAATTGATGGTCTTTGATACAACGTGTTCGGCGTGCAGAGCGTAGCCTTCAGCAGCGGCTTTCCCGTATCGAGATATAGCTATATGGATTCACGCCCCCAGTTCGATTTGGTGGCAAGGGGCAGTTAAGGTGGGGAATAACGGCCACAAGGTTAACTCGATAGCACTGGAGCTCCGAATTTGCGCGACGCGCGTGCATCGCGGGGTGGGGTGCTTGTCGGTCGGTCCAGAGTAGTTTACGAAGCAGAGTTCTGATAATACATGTAGGAATGCAAAGTTAAATGAAGCGTATCACTGATGGCCGGAGAACGGTGACACAGATTGAGTATGCGCGATTCCATCGAGCGGCATGGGTGAAAACTGCACGGCGCTCGCAATAGCGGGCCACTTGCCCAGTACGAACTGAATGACGGGCGTTACGTGTTCGACGGATCGTTCGTTGGGCAGGGCAAGGACATTTGCTGATACCAGCAGGTCGACAATCTGCGCTTGAAGTCGGACTTCTTAGCGGCGGAATCGCTGAAGTCGGTGAGCGAGCGCCGATATCTGGCGCAGGTACGAGAGGGGAGCTGCACGCGCACGACCACGCGCGCCGGCGTCAAGGGAGACGGCAGGAGACGAACATGAGAACGATGATCAATGGGAAACGTACGGCGATTTCGCTGGCCATTCTGGGCGTAGCGACCTCCAGTGCCTACGGCTATGAATTCACGACGGGGCTTAACGATCTTACCGGTTCGTGGGTGACCAACCTTACCGCAGGTGCGGCGATCCGGACCAAAAGCCCGAGTTGTTCGCTCACGGGCGATCCGAACGCGTTCGGTTGCGGCGCGGAGGCGAACGTCAACCAGTGGGGCTTCGGTGACAATGGTGACCTGAACTACCGCAAGGGCCAGCCGTTCAGCACCTACGTCAGCGCCACGAGCGAACTGCTGCTGAAGATGCCCAGCGCCGGGCTCAAGTTCATGGTCCGTGGCACGGGCATGTACGACTTTCTCGCGGGCGACACGAACCGCACACCACTCTCGAGCACCGCTTCGGCGCAGGTTGTCTACAATGCGCAACTGCTCGACCTGTGGGCCGAGAAGGATTTCACGATCAACAACGGAGCCGCTCACGTGCGACTGGGCAACCAGGTGATCAACTGGGGCGAGAGCATCTTCGCGCAGGGCGGCATCAACGCCACCAACTCGCTCGATATCCAGAAGTTGCTGATTCCGGGTTCGCAGTTGAAGCAGGCGCTGCTGCCCGCACCCATGGTGAGCTTTGCCGCGGATTTGGGCCATGGCTTCAGTACTGAGGATTACTACCAGTTCCAGTGGAATGGGAACCGTCTCCCGCCGGTCGGATCGTTCTGGTCCACCACGAACGTCCTGGGTCGCGGCGCGGAACCGCTCACGGTCAACACGAACAACTTTAACGTGGCCGGTCCCAGTGCGGGGACGATCGCCGGGGCAAACAGCGGCAACCAGGACGTGATCAACGGCATCAACACCGGGCTCGTCAATGGGGCATTTGCTGGACTGCCCGATAACGTTATCGGCATTCCGGTGAACTGGCAGGCGCCGTCAAAATACAAGCCGCAGTTCGGCCTGAAGTTCAACTATTCGCCGCGCTCGTTCGACGCGAACTTTGCGTTCTATTACGAAAACTATACCGACAAGTCACCGGTTCTTTCATCGCTGGCAAACGGAACGGGGCAGTGGTCGTATCTGGAGAACCGCCAGCTTTTTGGCGTGAGTGCGAATTTCGGGGTGGGTAACTGGGCAATCGGCACAGAATTGTCATATCGACCTCATGACGCGGTAGCGTTATCGAGCTGCTATGGCGCGGGTGGCCCGCTGGATGCGAACACCAACGGCGTAGCCGGCGTCAATTGCCAGCAATGGGCTGACAAGAAGAAATTCCAGTACGACATCAACGGCATTCTGGCCCTGACACGCAGCGAGTATCCGTTTCTCAAGCTGATCGGCGCGGATGCGGCGGCGCTGACATGGGAACTCACCTGGATCTACTACCCCGGCGTGAGTTCGAGCGGCGTCACGCGCACGGTCAACGGACAGACCGTGACGCAGGTGCCCCAGGCAGGTTATCTGCCGTGGCTGAACAATAACTCCGATGCGGGCTATCCGATCGCGATGGCACAGGGTACATCGAGTTCCGTGGGCGCGACGGTCGATTTCAACTGGACCTATGACGGCACCCTGATCCATGGCTGGCAGGTGACGCCTGGCGTGACGTTCGCCGACGCGCTTTATGGCTATACGCCAACGCTCGTCGCGAACTACCTGCAGGGCGCGAAGTCGCTGAACCTGTACGTGCTGTTCAACCAGAATCCAACCGTCTGGCAGGCGGGCATCAATTACACGTTGTTCTTCGGGGGGCACCAGACGGTCGGTCAGCCCTACGCAGATCGCAATTTCGTCGGGATGTTTGTCACCCGGAATTTCTGACAGGTTAGCCTGTGAGAGAAGGTGCACGCTGTGCGCCGTCGGAATACTTGAAGGGATAACGCCGTGCTAAATCGTCTGGTCAGTGGTCTGGAAAGATTTTTCTTCGGTCATCGTGTGAGTGTGCTCGTGGCGATCGGCGTGTTTACGGCCGTCATGGCGGTTTTCGCCGTGCAGTTGCGCATGGATGCGGGTTTCGAAAAGCAGATGCCGATTGGACACGAGTACATCCAGACGTTCCAGAAGTACCGGAACGACCTGCTCGGCGCGAACCGGATCACCGTCGTGGTGCGTGCACGCAAAGGCCCGATCTGGACGAAGGAGGGGCTCACGCGGCTGTACAGGGTGACCCAGGCCGTCACGTACCTGCCGAACGTGGACCGTATTGGCGTGCAATCGCTATGGACGCCGAACGCCTACGTGAATGAAATCACGGCTGAGGGGTTTCGTGCGGAGCCGATCATCTCCGGTACCATCACGCCCGACCAGCTCACGCCCGACATTGTTGCGAAGATCCGCCGTGCGACGACGCTCGGGGGCTATGTCGGCACGCTCGTTTCGCACAACGAAGACAGCGCGATGATCACGGCCGAGCTCAACGAGCGCGACCGTAACGGCAAGGTGCTCGACTACGTGGCGTTCAACCACCTGCTCGAGGCGCAGATCCGCAAGCCGTTCGAGGACGCCGGCTACGACATCCAGATTATCGGCTTCGCCAAACAGATTGGAGACATCGCCGATGGTGCGACCGCCGTGCTCGGCTTCTGCTGCGTCGCTCTGCTGTTGACCGCGCTCGCCGTTTACTGGTACTGCCATTCGCTTCGCTTCACGGCGCTGCTGGTTTCGTGCTCGCTGACTTCGCTGGTCTGGCAGTTCGGGACGCTGAAGCTGCTGGGTTTCGGGCTCGATCCGCTCGCGGTGCTAGTGCCATTCCTCGTGTTCGCCATTGGCGTCTCGCACGGCGTGCAGCAGGTGAATTACATCGTGCGGGAGATCGCGCACGGCAACAGCTCGTACGACGCGGCACGCCACAGCTTCAGCGGCCTGTTGATTCCGGGCGTGCTGGCGCTGGTGACGGCATTCGTGTCGTTCATCACGCTGCTGCTGATCCCGATCCCGATGGTGCGCGAGCTCGCGATCACCGCGTCGCTTGGCGTCGCGTACAAGATCGTGACGAACCTGATCCTGCTGCCGGTGGCGGCGTCGTGCTTCAACTTCACGAAGAGCTATGCCGACAACGCGCTCAGGCGTGCGCAGCAGCGCGCAAAGCCGCTGCGCGTGCTGGCGCGTGTGGCCGAGCCGAAGTTCGCGAGCCTCACGTTGGCCCTGACAGTTGTCGTGCTTGGGCTGGCTGCTTGGCAAAGCCGTGACCGCGTGATCGGCACCTTGCAGCCGGGCGCGCCCGAGCTGCGCGCGGATGCGCAGTTCAACCGCGATGCGACCTCGATCTCCTCCAGCTACGACATCGGCCTCGACTGGCTTACGGTGGCCATCGAGTCGACGGGTAAGGCCTGTGACAACCCGGCGGTGGGCCTGTACGAAGACGACTTTGCCAGCACGATGCAGTCGGAACCGGGTGTAGTGTCAGTGCAGTCTTACTCGGGAATGCTGCGCCGCTACAACCAGGGATATAACGAGGACTATCCGAAGATGAGCGTGGTGCCGATCGATCCGGAAAACTACGGAGCGGTATCGGTCGACGTCGGTCGTGTGAAGGGCTTCATGAAGGCGGACTGCTCCATGACGGCAGTACACCTGTTCCTCTCGGATCACAAGGCGACGACGATTAACCGGATTCTGGACGATGTGAAGGCATATCGCGCAGCGCATCCGTTCGCAGGCATCACGGTGAGGCTGGCTGCGGGCAATGTGGGTGTGCTGGCGGCGACCAATGAGGAAGTGGCAAAGAGCGAGCTGCCGATGATGTTGTACGTGTATGCGGCGATCCTGGTGCTGGTGTTACTGGCGTATCGCGACTGGCGTGCGATGCTGGCGTGCTGCCTGCCTCTGACGGTGGCGACCTTTATCGGCTACTGGTTCATGAAGGAGTTGCAGATCGGACTGACGGTGGCGACGCTACCGGTGATGGTGCTGGCCGTGGGGATCGGCGTGGACTATGCGTTCTATATCTACAACCGTCTGCAGGTGCATCTGGCGGGTGGCCAGAACATCGTAAAGGCGGTGCAGCACGCAATGCTGGAGGTGGGGGTGGCGACGATCTTTACGGCGATCACGCTGGCGATCGGGGTGGCGACGTGGAGCTTCTCGGCGCTGAAGTTCCAGGCCGACATGGGCAAGCTGCTCGCATTCATGTTCCTCGTCAATCTGCTGATGGCGATGACGGCGCTGCCCGCGTTGGCCTCGTTGCTGGAGCGCTGGTTTCCGCGCCGCAAGCCGGCCCGCGCGCCGGGTTTGTTCAGCCATTGACGCCTGAAGACGCAATCAAAGGAAGCAAAGCATGATCAGGACTCTTGTAACGTGCCTGGCGCTGTGCGTGAGCGCAGCGGCCTTCGCCGAGTCACAGGGCGCGGTGACGGACTGGGCGGCGAAACCCGCCCGTGCGTGGGCGGAACCGTCCCACATGATGCTGCTGGACGTGACGCATGCGGGCAAGCGCATCGTGGCCGTGGGCGAGCACGGCGTGATCGTTATTTCGGATGACGATGGAAAGACGTGGCGGCAGTCGCAGCAGGTGCCCGTTTCGGCCACGCTGTCTGCGGTGACGTTTGCCGATGCGCAGCACGGCTGGGCAGTGGGGCAGTGGGGAGTGATTCTGGCCACCAGTGACGGTGGCCAGACGTGGCAGAGGCAACGGATGGACATCTCGGTCGACCAGCCGTTGTTCTCAGTGCGCTTCACCAATGCTCAGGACGGTATCGCCGTGGGCTTGTGGTCGCTGATGCTCGCGACCCATGACGCCGGCAAGACGTGGACCAGGGTGACGGTGGCAAAGCCGCCGGGCGGAGGCAAGGCGGACCGCAACCTGTACCACATCTTCGCCGATCGACAGGGCGTGCTCTACATTACGTCAGAGCAGGGGACGGTGCTGAAGTCGACCGACGGCGGCGCGAACTGGACCTACATGGCGACGGGCGGCAAGGGTTCGTTGTGGAGCGGTGTAGCGATGCCCGATGGCCGGATCGTCGTTGGCGGCCTGCTCGGCAGCCTGTATCAAAGTAGTAATGGCGGGGCGACCTGGGTGCCGCTGAAGTCGGGAGCAAAAAGTTCGATCACCGATATCGTCGCTGCGGGCGATGGACTGATTGGAGTCGGGCTCGACGGTCTGGTGCTGAAGCAACGTGCCGATGGCTCATCGTTTGAGGTCACCCAGCGTCCGGATCGCGCGACGCTGACCGCGGCCGTGATCGATGCGGGCGGCAAGCCGGTTCTGTTTTCGCAGAATGGCGTGCTTCAAGACATGATCGCGAAGCAATGATTTCGGATCCGAATTGATGTTCCACTGGCACGACGGCAATGCAACACTTGATCGGGGGGATGCGGCCATTTTCTTGGACTGATTTACGTCGTTAATCCGAGGCTTTCACGGTACTCAATGGGACTGAGATAGCCAAGGGAGCTCTTGATCCGTTTTTCGTTGTACCAGCGAATATAGGAGTTCAGTGCTTCAACGAACTCCGCGATGGTTGTCGAACGCCAGTCCCCTGGATAGAACATCTCGGTCTTCAGCCTGCCGAAGAATCCCTCACAGGCCGCGTTGTCTGGTGAGCAGGCTTTACGCGACATGGATCGGACCAGATTAGCCTTTGCAATTCGCGACAGCCAGCCAGGCCAGCGGTAGTGGCCACCTCTATCGGAATGCACGATCGGCGTTTCATCGTCCTCGGTCACGGTCTCGATAGCCGCATCTAACATCGTATTCACGAGCGCTGCGTCGGGGCTTGTGCCAATCGACCAGCTGACTACCATGCCATCGAAGCAGTCGACCATGGGCGATAGATATACCTTCCCCGCCGGGATCTGGAACTCGGAGATATCCGTCAGCCACTTTTCGTTGGGGGTCGTAGCGTGGAAATCGCGATTGATGGTGTTATCTGGGGCCGGGCTAATTTCCCCAACATAAGAACGATACCGGCGCCGCTTGGGCCTGGCTGCGTAGAGGCCGCCTTGTTTCATGAGGCGACGCACGACCTTTTCCGATAGGAACACCCGTTGTCTGCTGAGTGCTGCTTGCACCCGACGGTAGCCGTAGGATCGGTGATTGTCCTCAAAGATCTCTGCAACAGTACGACGGACTTCTGCATATTTGTCGGTGCCCCGTATGGGTGACCGATGGTAGAAATAGGAGCTGCGCGCCAGGTCCAACCGCTCAAGCAGCTCAGTCAAACCGTATTCTTCTCTCAGGGCGTCAACCAGCGTCGTCTTCTCCCGGTTGCTCAGGAGTGGCAGGTCGACGCCCAGGTCTTTTTTTAGGAGTTCATTCGCCTTCTTCAACAGGTCGTGTTCAAGCTGCAGATTGCGAATGTCGCGCCGGAGCCCTTCGACCTGCCGCTCCAGTTCGTCCCGATCCGTCTCTGCGGGTGATCCCTTGTCGCGTTTCATGGATGCAGGGGCCTCTGGGCCGAGTAACTGGTTTTTCCAGTTGTACAGCGACACCCTGTCGACGTCCAGCTTTCGCGCCACCGCCCATGCACTTCCTTGCCGTGTGCACAGTTCGTACACCGCAAGCCGCCTGGACGCCAATGACACGGCCGGTCGGCCTGTCTTGCCAACCGCGCATTTCCTGGTTTCCGGATAGCGCTCGCGAACCCACGCCGTCAGTATCTGGTGACAGGGATAGCCTAATGTCCTGAGGGTGAAGCTGACGCAGCACCCGTGGTTGATGTAATGCTCGAGTACCAGGTTCTTCTGTTCTTCTGAGTACTTCGGCTTTACGCGAACATACTCTTTCTGCAGATCGCCACTCTTCTCGAATTCCTCACACCACGCCTTGAGAGAATTCTTCGTCGGGTAGCCCAACTGGCGGATTGTCGCCTTGATGCGCTTCCCTAGTTTCAGGTACAGCCCGACCGCCCGAACGCGCTCTTCGTATGAATACATGGACTACCTCCAAAGTAGTCCAAGATTTTGTCCGCATCCCCTGTGGGTCAGAATTCCGTGCAAATCAACAATCTGCTGCCAATCACTGCGACCAATCCACGAAGCGATCAGCGATGCGTTTCAACCGTTGTCTTCTATTCCAGCGCGGCTCTTCCTCGAAAGGGTGCGCGACTTTGTTCGTTATTCAACTTAACAAATTTCTTGAGCAAGGTCATGAATTGATCCTGCTCATCGGGCGCGAACGAAGCGAGCATTTGACGGCGTAATTCATGTACGGCTGGGACGAGGTCATGAAGCAGGTCAGCGCCCAGTTCGGTGAGCCGCACCAGGCGAAATTTCCGATTTTTGGGGTTGACTGAGCGTTCGAGTAAACCTCGCTCCTCTAGTCGTGCCACGAGTGCCGCCGTTGTTGACGTGTCAAGGGCGCATAGGCTTGCAAGCGTATTCTGGTCAATATTGGGATGACCTTGAAGGATGCGCAAGACGGCGTACTGCACGGGGGTGACGTGCGTCCCGATCACAGCATGAAACATCGAGACGGCAATTTGTTGTGCCCGCCGTACCAAGTGGCCGGGCTGATCGTAAAGGTCGGTTGTAAGCAGATCGTCTTCGCTTATCGTGGTCATTGTTGTGTCCCCAAATTTCCAGTATCGGATCAGGGTTTAACCTGAGTCAATTGGCGTTGTACAGTGAATGATAGTGAGTATACTGATCGTCATATTGAGTGTGCTGAATATGACGATTGAACAAAGGAGAGATCGTGTTTCCGATGAATCAATGGTACGTCGCGGGATTGGCTTGGGAGATCGCCGATAAACCTCTCGCCCGGACGTTTTTGAACCAACCGGTTGTACTGTTTCGCCTGGTCGATGGCAAGGTGGTTGCGCTAGAAGATCGATGCTGTCACCGAGCGTTGCCGCTGTCATTCGGCACCGTGGAGGAAGGCGGCCTCCGATGCGGATATCACGGCTTGCTTTTCGATGGAACGGGTAAGTGTATCGAAATACCCGGTCAACCGACGATCCCGACGCGAGCGTGCGTGCGTCGATATGACGTGATCGAAAAGGACCAGATTGTCTGGATCTGGATGTCCGCTGAAGGCGGCGAGTTGCCAACGTCCGAGCCACCCTCGTACCCGTGGCATTCCGATCAGCGATATCAGTTCAAGGGTGATGCTTTCCACTATCAAGCTCCCTATCAGTTGATCCACGACAACCTGATGGACCTTAGCCATCTGGGTTACGTGCATACGCAGACGATCGGCGGCGACCCGAAGACCCATATGGAAGCGGAGATGCGGGTTGCGCAACAGGGTGAGACCGTCAAGGTTACGCGCTGGATGAGGGACTCTCGCCCTCCCAAGACGTATACCGACGCATGGCCCTTTACTGGGCAAGTGGATCGGTGGCAGGAGATCGAGTTCGATCTGACTTACCTGAAAATCTGGACGGGTGCGGCCGACGTGGGAACCGAATCTCTCGATGACGAGAGCCGAGGCGGATTTCACATGCGTGGGTTTCATGGAATTACGCCCGAAACTGAAACGTCGACGCATTACTTCTGGACGATCGCAAGCAACGAGTTTTCCTCAGAATATCCAAATCTCGAGGCGGTGTATGAGCAAACTGCACATACGTTTATGGAAGACAAGACCGTCGTGGAAGCGCAGCATCGCAGCCTAGGCCGATTTCCGAGCCATCGAAATATCGACATTCACGTTGACGCAGCGGCGAATCGCGTGAAGCGGATCGTAGACCATCTGTCCCAACAGGCTAGCGCCAACGCCTAACTGTACTCGTCCGTCGTACCGAAGTATGGTGTCTGAGTGGCTTATCCAGACTATCTTGAATATTAATTTGGATTCCTACCAAAATAATCGCTGATAGACGCGCGGTCGTTTTGTTGCCGGAGTCCAGAGCTACATGAGGATGAATGATGAGTTCCAACCGAGGTGTCGTTTATGTTGAGCCGGGGAAAGTGGAGGTGGCCAATATCGATTTCCCGAAGCTCGTTGATCCTGCCGGGCGCAAGGCGAACCATGGCGTAATCCTGCGCGTTGTGTCCACGAACATCTGTGGTTCCGATCAGCATATGGTGCGCGGACGAACTACTGCTCCGCGCGGATTGGTGCTAGGACATGAGATCACCGGCGAGGTAATTGAACTTGGGTCCGACGTTACGACACTTTCTCTCGGTGACCTCGTCTCTGTTCCGTTCAATGTCGCATGTGGGCGTTGTCCAATGTGTAAGGGGCAAAACACCGGGGTCTGCCTCAGCGTGAATCCTGGCCGCCCAGGCGGTGCATATGGGTATGTAGACATGGGAGGGTGGATTGGTGGGCAGGCCGAATATGTCATGGTGCCGTATGCTGATTTCAATCTCCTCAAATTTCCGGATCGGGACGCTGCGCTTGCCAAGATCCGGGACCTGACGTGTCTGTCCGACATTCTGCCTACGGGGTATCACGGCGCGGTGACAGCCGGTGTGAAACCGGGGGCAACGGTGTATATCGCTGGTGCCGGTCCGGTCGGGCTTGCCGCTGCGGCGTCTGCTCGCCTGTTGGGGGCTGCTGCTGTCATCGTGGGTGATGTGAACAAGGACCGGCTTGCTCACGCACACAAGGTTGGCTTTGAAGTTGTCGATCTGTCTCAGGATGCGACCTTGCTTGAACAGGTCGAAGAGATCCTTGGTGTGCCCGAAGTCGATTGCGCCATCGATTGCGTTGGTTTTGAAGCGCGGGGGCACGGGCACAATGGCTCACAACAGGAAGCGCCAGCCACAGTGTTGAATGCGCTGATGGATGTTACCTCGGTGGCAGGCAGTATCGGCATTCCTGGCTTGTACGTGACTGACGACCCAGGTGCAGTGGACGAAGCTGCTAGACGCGGCAGCCTGTCCGTCAGGTTTGGGCTTGGTTGGGCGAAGTCGCACAGTTTCTTTACCGGCCAGACTCCTGTCATGAAATACAACCGCAATCTCATGCAAGCAATTCTCTGGGATCGGATCAACATCGCGGACGTTGTGAACGTTCAGGTGATCTCGCTCGACGACGCTCCGACCGGCTACGCACAATTCGATTCCGGTGTTCCCCGCAAGTTTGTCATTGATCCTCACGGAGTGCTGGCGGCAGCGTAAAGACGTGGAAACACGCCAATCGCTCAGTACATCGCAACGCGTTTACGAACGCGATCGACACAGGGTAGAAGGGTAGCAGGATGTTTAAAGTCAAGGTCATCAAGAAGCAGCGTGCGGCCGAGGGTATCTGCCGGTTCGAACTGGAGCGCGTGGATGGCGCTCCATTACCGCCGTTCACAGCTGGCGCACACATCGACGTGTTTATCCGTCCGGGTCTCGTTCGTCAATATTCGCTATGCAACGCTCCCCGAGAGCGTCACCAGTATGTGATCGCTGTTCTTCAGGATCCACAGTCCCGAGGTGGTTCAGTCGCGATGCACACGATCGATGAGGGAGATATCGTTGAGATCAGCGAGCCCCGCAACCATTTTTCTCTGGTCGATGGGGCCACACGCTCGGTGCTTGTCGCAGGGGGCATCGGAATTACACCTATCTTGAGCATGGTGTATCAGCTCCACGAAGATGACGCATCATTTGAACTCCACTACTGTGCGCGAGATACAGCTCGGATGGCACTACGTGACGATTTGGAAGCGCTCGGGCTTGCAGATCGCGCGCACCTTTATCTCGACGCGGAGGGAACCCGCATCAATTTCGAGCAAGTTCTCGGTCAGCCGGAGCAGGGTGCACATCTCTACGTCTGCGGCCCCTCCGGTTTCATCGCCGCGGTCCTTGATGCAGCGAAAACGTTCGGCTGGAACGCCAACAACGTGCACCGGGAACACTTTGGCCTACCGCAAACAGGTACCGATACAGGTGGCAGTCCCTTTACCGTTAGGCTGGCCAGATCTGGTGCGAGCGTGACAGTAATGCCAGAGGAATCCATTGTGAAGGCATTGGCCCGAATCGGTGTGGAGATTCCAGTCTCGTGCGAACAGGGTGTGTGCGGAACATGCCTGACCAGAGTGTTGGACGGTATCCCGGAACATCGGGACGCGTACCTGATGGAAAACGAAAAGGCAGTGAATGATCAGATCTTACCCTGCTGCTCAAGAGCGGTATCCGATGTTTTGGTGCTTGACATATAGCGGATTTTTTTGCGTAGGGAATTCGATAAAGAAAAGGAGACGGTAGTGAGCCTCGCAGAGGAAACAATAGATGTACAGCGGTTCGTGGATGAGCGACGGATTGGATTCCGGCAAATCCGATTGTTTTGTCTTTGCCTGCTGATCCTGATTCTCGATGGCTACGATACTGTCGTCGTCGGTTACGTGGCACCACAACTTCGAGCCCACTGGGGAGTACAGCCCGCGCAGCTTGGCCCGCTCTTCGGTGTAGGTCTCCTGGGCCTGACTGTAGGTTCATTCGTCTTCGGCCCGATTGCAGATCGCGTCGGGCGGCGCGTGACGCTTATCTGGTCCGTCATCCTGTTCGGCGTGGCGTCGTTTGCATCTGCGTTTGCCCCTTCGCTGATCGCATTGATAGCGTTGCGTTTCGTGACTGGTCTTGGGTTGGGCGGTGCCATGCCGAACGCCTATACGCTGGCAGTGGAGTACAGCCCAACGCGATTGCGTGCCAGTCTGGTTGCACCGATCGGCTGTGGACTAGCAGTCGGTGGTGCCGTAGCAGGTCTGTTTGCGGCGCAGGCGATTCAGGCTTACGGGTGGCCTTCGATGTTTGTGGTGGGAGGTATGCTTCCGCTCATACTGGCACCAGTGCTGGTTCGTTGGCTACCGGAATCGGTGCGATATCAGATCGCGCGAGGCACTCCAGACGTAGAGGTTCGCCAAACGATGTCTGCCGTTTTTCCGGATGTGTCGCTTCAGGGTGTGCGGCTCGTTTGCACAGAGCACGCTCCTAAGGGATTTCCGGTCACGCAACTATTTCGCGGAGGTTTAGTAAGCGGGACGTTGTTACTGTGGATCACCGCATTTGGTGCGCTACTTGTCGTCTATTTTCTGAGTAGCTGGCTGCCTGTCCTGATTCATGAATCTGGCGCATCGCTCAGCACGGCTGCCACGATGACTTCCTGCTATCTGTTCGGTAATACGTTTGGGGCCATTTTGCTGGGCTTGTTAATGGATCGTTGCAACCCGCAGCTCGTGCTGTGTGCAGCGTTTATAGCTGCGTGCGCGGCACTCGTATCTTTCGGCAATATGATTGGCGCGCCGATCCTCGCCTATCTGACGCTGTTTGTGATCGGCGTTGGCACTGGTGGAACGACCACGGGTACGAACATTCTGGCTGCCAGCTTTTATCCGACTGCTAGTCGGGCAACGGGCGTAAGTTGGACCTTGGCTTTTGGCCGCATCGGCTCCATTGTTGGAGCAACTGCTACCGGGCTGCTGGTGGCCGCGAAATGGTCGATCTCACAGATCTTTGTGGCCGCAGCTTTTCCGTTGGTGTTGGCGGCGATCGCTGTCGCTCTGCTTGGCTGGGTTCGTCGAGCAAAAGGCAATCCAACGGGCAATCAACCGACTTCGGAGCGCGTAGTTGCCGCTGACGGCCATTAAGGAAGGCGCGAGGTTGCCTTACGCCACTACTACGTTTTGATAAACAGGTCGAGGAACCAATGACTTTACCGCTTACGGTCGCCTGCTGGGATTACGATCGCACGAGTGCGCTGTTCGGCTCCACTGTCCGTATTGAAGGTTGTTCGCCGACGTTTTTTAATCTTCCAGTCGAAGAGACGTTTTTTCGTGCATTGCGCTCGAAGGAATTCGATGTGGCGGAACTTTCGTTGAGCAGTTATACGGTATTGCGTGCCAAAGGTATTTCCCCGTATGTCGCAATACCTGTATTTATGTCGCGAATGTTTCGCCACTCTGCTATCTATGTTCGTACTGGGGCGGGTATCAAGGAACCCGCCGATCTGAAGGGACGCAAGGTGGGTGTGCCGGAATATCAGTTGACGGCTCCTGTCTGGGTTAGAGGTATTCTCGAAGACGAATATGGGGTCTCGGCAGCCCACATCCACTGGTATAGCGGTGGTGTCGAGCAACCAGGCCGTCACGAGAAAGTATCCATTTCGCTACCACCCGGAGTGGAACTCGCGCCTATCCCAACTGACGAGACGCTAAGCCAGTGGCTGCTCGATGGTCGCATTGATGCATTGGTGGCTCCGCGCGCGCCTCGTCTCTTTGCCGAGGGGCATCCGTCCATCGCCCGACTCTTCCCGGACTTCAGGCGGGTAGAACAGGACTATTTCCGTCGAACCGGTATTTTTCCCATCATGCATGTACTCGGTATCCGGAACGAATTGGTCGAACAGTATCCATGGTTGCCTGCAAGTGTATTCAAAGCATTTCTTCAGGCCAAAAATCATGCGCTTAATGAGCTGTCGGAGGTGGGTGCTCTAAAAGTATCGCTTCCTTGGCTAGCAAGCGACTACACGGATGCGGTCGCAGCGATGGGGCAGGATTTTTGGCGATACGGTGTCTCCGGAAACGAGGCAACGCTTAATGCCTTCCTTCGTTATCACCACCAGCAGGGGTTGTCGCCACGACAGTTGCGAATCGACGAACTTTTTGCGCCGCAAACTCTCGAGCAGGTCTTGATCTGACTCGCGAATGAGATTCTTTTAACGCTCGGCATAGCGGTTTGCGCGATGCCAATCGAAAGACAGGTGTAGAGATGTGGATCAAAAATGCATGGTATGTAGCAGCATTCGAGAATGAGCTGTCCCGAGAATTGGTTGCTCGACAAATTATCGAGCAGAAGCTGGTGTTTTTCCGCACAGAGGCCGGCACTGCCGTTGCGCTCGAAGACCGATGCCCGCATCGAGGTATTCCTCTTTCCAAGGGTACGTTGACCGGCGACGCGGTGCGCTGCACATATCATGGTATCCGTATCGCATCGGATGGGAGCTGCGTACATATCCCCTGTCAGGCTCACATTCCGTCACAGGCGAAGGTTCGTGCTTTTCCGGTCGTGGAGCGCTTCGGGATGGTTTGGGTGTGGATGGGTGATGAGCCAGCGGACGTGGAGAAGATCCCGGATTTCCACTGGATGAAGGACGAGGAGTGGGCGGCGTGTAATGGCTATCACCTGGTTAAGGCCAATTACCAGTTCATGAACGATAACCTGCTCGATCTCTCTCACGAAGCCTACGTTCACGAACGTACGATTGGCAATGAGGCGGTAGCGGAGGCGCCTGTTACCACGACGTCGACGGACGGTGAAGTCCGCGTCCATCGGGATATTGAAAATTGCGAGCCGCCTCCGTTCTATAAGCGTGCCACTGGCTTCGAAACTAACATCAACCGCTGGCATACGACTATCTTTCGGCCGCCGGGTTTCCATGTGATCGAAAATGGCTCGTACCCCGTGACGGGAACTAAAACGGATGCTCTTGAGCGTCGAGTGATGCACCTTGTCACGCCCGAAACGCCAACTACCTCTCATTATTTTTGGGGTGTCGCTCGTCAATACCTGCGCGAAGATAGCGAGCTTACCGAATATATTCGACAGCAGTCGAGTAATACTTTCGATGAAGACGCGGAAATTCTGGAGATTCAGCAACAAGCAATGCATGGGAACGCCGCCAGCAGCTTTCCGGTTGCACTGAAGACGGACGCAGGTCCGATCCGCGCCCGGCGGATGATCCAGTCGATAATTGAAGCTGAACAACGCCGCGGGACGGCCGAGGTCTGACGAGCGAATCACCAGAAGTCCGCCTGTTCGCATCAGGCGGCTTGATTTGAACTCTGCTACTTGGTTTCAAATTGATCGGCTGCGTAGCAGAGGCCGAGCATAGTTGAAGTGCCGGTAAGATTTTTAATCTCAGATGCAGAGATATGTGCGAGTTATGGCATGGTCAAAAACTGATCATGACTATTGCATCGAAAAATAATTAAGTAATGCTTAGTATTTTTATTAAGAAGTGAAGCCGAATACGATGGCGATTTGTGAGTAACCTAAAAAAAGAAAAATCTATTAAAAAGGAGTGGAGGGCGATTTATGAAGAATGCAAAATATTGTGCAAAGATAGGAATGGTATCACTGGCTATGACTGTGCCGTTGGTGGCACATGCTCAAAGTAGCGTTACGCTTTATGGTATTCTTCAGTCAGCGGTTGATTTTAATCACTTTTCTGGAACCTCGTCAAAACCATCTTCCAACGGCGTTTTCCTGACGAACGAGAGTTCTTTTGTCGGCTTTAGAGGAACAGAGGATTTGGGTGGCGGTCTTGCGGCTACATTCAAACTCGAAACTTGGACATCTCTCGCGAACGGGCAGAGTCAGGTTCCCAACGTTTTTTTTGCCACGGAATCTTATGTTGGATTGGCGAAGAACACCCTTGGCACTCTCCAGTTTGGTCGGCAGTATACGCCGGCGCTCTGGCTCACCTACGCAGCAGATCCATTCGGTCGCGCGCAAAACGGTGCAATCTATAATCTGACGCAACAGATTCCGCCGCGCAACCCGATCCGGGGTTTTATTCCGACCCAAAATAACGCTATCCAGTACATTTCCCCGGTGCTGCTCGGGGGGCTTACGATACGGCTTATGTATGCGCCGAGTGGAAGTGCGAGTGCTCCGACCAATCTTGGAGAAATGACCTCGGCCAGCTTTGACTATCGGCATGGGCCGCTGTTCGTGGGAGGTAGTTACGAGAATGCAAGAGTTGCGGGTAGTGTGGCGAGTACAACTTTGGCGACCCTATCCAACACAACGTACACGATGGGAGCGTCCTATGACTTCAATATCGTGAAGCTCTTTGGCTACTTCCTGCAAAACAGGCTACAGACGCAAAATACGCTCGACGCGTACATGGTGGGCGTAACGATTCCGATCGGACTTTCAGTAATTAAATCGTCCTATGAATGGCGGACCATAGCACATACCGAATCGTCAGGGGCATCGGTATTAGCGGTAGGTTATTACTACCCTCTTTCGAAGAGAACGGTGCTCTTTGCGTCATACGCGCATATGCATAACAGCGCCGGCACAGCGTTCGGGCTGTGGCCTAGCGAAACTGCATATAACAGTCAAGGGCTTCCAGCAAACGGTATGGCTATCACCAGCGTCGAATTGGGGATTCAGCACCGCTTTTAGCACGAGCTTTCAGCTTGCTTGGAACGGCCCCCTGAATCACCGGACATGGTCTCCCCCTTAAAATAGCGGGTAGGCATAGGACTGTGTTAATGGGATGGTCGCCCCCGCCTCCCCGGCAAGAGTACGCTATGGAGGCAATCACCAAGGGGAACCATCATGGAAGAAGTAACGCTTGTCGGAATCGATCTTGGTA
>NZ_JAAGPQ010000119.1:0-20483 GCF_017104985.1 Paraburkholderia sp. Ac-20342
AAGGCGCAGCGCCCGGAACTGTGGAGCCTCTACAACGCGCGTCTGCACAACGGAGAACACCTGCGCGTGTTCCCGATCTCGAACTGGACCGAACTCGATGTGTGGCAGTACATCGCGCGCGAACAGCGCGGCCATCCATGCGCCGAGCGATGCCGCCGCTCGCGCTCGTGCAAGCGGGCGGCCCGGCGGCTCGCCGGCAATCGGGTCGGTGGAAAAAGGAATGACGGCGTGTGTTGTCGGCGGCCCGCCGCTAAACGGCGCAGCCTCGAACTCACGCCGCAAGGGACATGACTGCATGGCAATCCGCAAGAAAACGGCAGACGCCAGTGTAGCCGCAGTTCCGGCCCGCGCGCCCGCGCATGCGTAACTGAATGTTAGGGCGCTTGCACGGGCGGCCACCCAGGGCCTCAGTAAGCGGCCGTCGCGAGTTGGCGGATGAAACGGCCCTGCTCCAGTTCGTCGACGAACGCGATGGCGTAGTCTTCGGCGGAAATGCGGCTATTGCCTTCGGTGTCGGCGATCAGCGTTTTCGCGCCCGTGCGGAACTTGCCCGTGCGCTCGCCCGGCGCGATCAGCGCGGCTGGGGCGAAGCACGTCCAGTCGAGATCGCTCACGCCGCGGTAGTAGTCGAATGCGTCGCGATGCGCGAGCGCGATGCCCTTGTAGGCGTCCGGGAAACCGGCGGTGTCGACCAGTTGCTTGCCCGGCGCGACTTCGAGCGAACCCGCGCCGCCCACCACCACGAGGCGCTTGATCCCCGCCGCGCGCACGCCCTCGACAAGCGCATGGGCCACCTTCGACAGCACCGCGAGATCGCCTTGCGGCGGCGCATACGCGCTCGCGACGACGTCGTGATCGCGCACCGCCGCGCCGACGCTCGCGGCGTCGAGCAGATCGGCCTTCGCCGCGTGCAGATTCGCGACGCCAGCCGGCACGCGTGCCGGATCGCGCGCGAGCGCCGTCACCTGATGCCCGCGCCGCGTGGCTTCCACGGCGATCCGCGAACCGATCATGCCGGTCGCGCCGAACAATGCGATCTTTAGTTGCTTGCTCATGTTGTTGACTCCTGATGCGTTATATGTAACTACTATAGTTACATATTGAGTGAAAAAAAGCGGGGTGCTCACCCCGTTCTACCTCATTCGACTTCGTTCGTCTTTTCAGGCGTGCGTGCGTCACGTGTGCCGCAACACCCCTACACGCGTGCTGCGATGCTGCTTTTACCGCTGTCATGGCATGGCTTCGCCGGCCATGCCGCAACGTCATCCCCCCGCGCGCCGCTTGCGCGCCCGCTGCTTTTCCGTGCGCACGACGTCGGCGGTCGCGTCGGCGAGCGTGCGGCCGGCAAGCGCGCTCTCCATGGCCTGCTGCGCTTCGTCGACGATACCGTGCAGCACGCCCTGAATATTGCGCCCCACCATGCACGCCGGGTTCGGCGCCTCGCGATGCAGCGAAAATAGCGGCGCCTCTTCGACCGCGCGATACACGTCGAGCAGCGTGATCTGCCCGGGTGCCCGCGCGAGCAAGGCGCCGCCGCCCGCGCCCAGCTGCGAGGTGGTGAGCCCCGCTTCCGCGAGCATGCTCAGAAGCCGGCGAATCAGCGCGGGATTCGTATTGACGCTGCCCGCGATCATGTCCGAGGACAGCGGCACGCCCCCCTGCAACGACAACAGCGCAAGCACGTGCACAGCAAACGCAAACCGGCTACTCGTGTTCACAGCGAACCTGCCTCGCGGCGACAATGTGTAACCATGATAATTACACTTATCGCCTTCGTCAAACGAGGCGAGCCGATGCGGGCGACCCGCACGCGGCTCATTTATCCATCTGCTTCTGCGCGTCGGACGACTCGCCCGATGCCGCCGACGCAGCGGACGCCGCCGCGTTCTGCGCCGACCACGCCTGCAGCTTGCGCCCCGCCGCCTCGAGTCCCTGCCCCGTTAGCGACGCGGCCTTGCCCAACTGCGCGTTGGCCGCGCTCGCCGCGTTCTGCAGATTGGCCTGCGCGCTCGACGCCAGCGATGCGGGGTCGATCCTGAGCGACGGCGCGGATGCGGCATCGAGCGTCTGCTGCGCGGCGGCCTTGCTCGCATCGACCTGCTGACCGACATAGCTCGCCGCCTGATCGAGCTTCTGGCCGGCGGCCTGAGCCGCGTCGTCGAGCTTGCTCGTCACCTGGCCGGCCGACGCGTCGTTCTTCTGGCACGCGGCCAGGCCACCGAAGATCAGGACCACGAACGCCGCGCGGCGCAACAGCGAAGAAAACCGCGAAGAAGAAAGAGAGGAAATCATAGGTGCCATGAACCGCCGCGAGGCGGCCCGTGCTTGCGAAGACGCGCCCATGATACCGCCTTGCCCCGCGCGCTCCGTTTTTACGCGCCATGCGCAACACCTGGCGCACGGCGCACGGCCCGAGGATCGTCGCGGTTCTGTCAACGATGATGGAGTAGACTGCCGGAGCATTGAGCAGCATCTGTCAGCATCTCCTCGCGCCGATACACGCGAGTGAACCCGGCGCGGTATTCCGTTGATCAACCGGAGGCATACGATGGCGGCAAAGAAGATCCTGTTCCTGACCGGCGATTTCGCCGAGGATTACGAAACGATGGTGCCGTTTCAGGCGCTGCAGGCAGTCGGCCATATCGTCGACGCGGTCTGCCCGAACAAGAAGGCGGGCGATCGCGTGAAAACCGCGATCCACGATTTCGAAGGCGACCAGACCTATACCGAGAAGCCGGGCCACCAGTTCACGCTGAACGCCTCGTTCGACG
Organism: Paraburkholderia sp. Ac-20342; assembly: GCF_017104985.1. Taxonomy (NCBI): domain Bacteria; kingdom Pseudomonadati; phylum Pseudomonadota; class Betaproteobacteria; order Burkholderiales; family Burkholderiaceae; genus Paraburkholderia; species Paraburkholderia sp. Ac-20342. The sequence goes on from NZ_JAAGPQ010000119.1 coordinate 2,772, forward strand.
ACACCGATCCGCACCAGTACGACGCGCTCGCGATCGCCGGCGGCCGCGCGCCCGAGTATCTGCGGCTCAATCCGAAGGTGATCGACGTCGTGCGGCAATTCGCCGAGGCGGGCAAGCCGATCGCCGCGATCTGCCACGCCGCGCAGCTGCTCGCGGCCGCCGACGTGATCCGCGGCAAGCGCATTTCCGCCTACCCGGCCTGCGCGCCCGAAGTGAAGCTGGCGGGCGGCGAATACGCCGACATTCCCGTCGACGCGGCGATCACCGATGCCAACTTCGTCACCGCGCCCGCATGGCCCGCGCATCCCGAGTGGCTGCGTCAATTCCTCGTGCTGCTCGGCACGCGTATCGAGCATTGAGGTATCGCGTTCGACCGCTGGCGCGCCTGCGCGCCAGCACATGCGGCAAGCGCGGACGCAACGCCGCGCTCGCCGCCAGATCAAGCGGCCCCCTCATTTAAGATTTGTCCGATAGTTCTCGAAGCAAAGCTCCCCCATAGTCGCGGCTGCCCTGGGGAGTGCCGCTTCGATGAAACTGACCGACTGGATCGTCCTGCTTGCCGTCATCCTGATAGCAATCGCTTTTTTCTGCGCGCGCCGGCCCGGCGCCTGGTCGCGCAACACCCGCTCGCGGCAGATGAAGGGCACGCGCCTGCTGCTACAGGCCGCGTGCTCGCTGTGGGCAGCGAGCCTGATCGTCGCGCAAGGCTTTTTCAGCGTCGATGGCTTCGCCGGCCTGCGGCCCGCGCCGATCGAGGCGCTCGCGGGTGGCGCGGTACTACTCGCCTGCGGCTGTTACTGGTCGATACGCGGCACGAGGCTGCTCAAACCGCGGCGCATCTTCGCGGGCTGCTGAACGGGCACTGGGTGGACGATCGGACGAGCACCGCGCGGGCCGCAGGGCCGCCGGCAGCCTCGCGCCGCGTTCCTGACGCTCTTCTCCTGCCGCTCTCCCGCCTCTCCCTCACGCCGCTCTCGCGCCCTACCGGGTCCCGATCCCCCGCTGCACATCGATCGCGGACGCAGGCGCGGACAGCCTCGCATCGCCGCCACCGTCGCCGGCCTTCGCCCACTCGCGCGTCTCCCTCTGCGCGAGACTGCCCGGCGAATCGCGGCTCGCGAGAATCCCGGCCGCATCGGCAAGCACCCGCGCACCGGCTGCCCCAGCCCCCGCTTCGGGCAGCGACAGATAAAACGTCGTCTCGGTTCCTTCCTTCGACTCCGCCCACACGCGGCCGCCGTGCCGCTCGACCATGCGCCGCACGAGCGCGAGGCCGATGCCCTCGCCGGCCGTCGCGTTGCCGTGCAGACGCTGGAACGCGTTGAACAGACGCGGCAGCGCGACCGCCGGAATCCCGAGGCCGTTGTCGCGCACGTAGAAGATACGCAGCGACTGCACGCCGGGCGGCGCCGGCGTCGTGCCGATTTCGATGCGGCCTTCGCGCGCCGGCGCCAGATAGTTGACCGCATTGCCGACGAGGTTCGCGAAAATCTGTTCGAGCGCGGTCGGATCGCCCCACACCGCCGGCAATTCGCCGAGCGTCACGCGCGCGCGCCGCGCGCGGATCGAGCCCTGCATCGCATCGACGACGCGCTGCACGATGTCGCGCACGTCGACCTTCTGGCGCCGGTATTCGACGCGGCCGACGCGCGAAAGCCGCAGCAGCGCGTCGATGATGTGCGACGAGCGCAGCACGGCCGTCTGCAGATAATGCAGCGCCTCGCCGACGTCCTCGTCGATCACGCGCTCGATGCGTTGCCGCGCGCCGGCCGTGAGCGTCGATTCGCGCACCGCCGCGCGCAGTTCGTCGCAGGCGCGGATCAGTTCCTTCGAAAAGCCCTGCAGGTTCACGAGCGGCGCGCGCAGATCGTGCGACACGCTGTAGATGAACATCTCGTTTTCCTGGGTCTGCTGCCGCAGCGTCTCGTTGATGCGCGCGAGTTCGGCCGCGCGGCGCTCGAGGTCCGCATGAAAGCGCGCCTCGATGCGCTCGGCTTCGAGCAGACGGCGGCTCGTCTCGTGCAAGGTCAGGTCGAGCCGCGCGATCTCGTCGCGGCCTGCGCCGATCGGCGCAAGCGGCTCGTTGCTGGCGAGGCGCCCGGCGTTGTCGGAAAGCTGCGCGAGCCGGCCGCGCACGCCGCGCGTGAACAGCCACACGGCCATCGCGACGAACAGCAGCGAGCCGAACGCGGCCGCGACGATCAGCGATTGCTGACGGTCGCGCGCGGCATCGGCGGCATTCGAGCGCAGCATGTCGAGGCGCCGCTCCTCGGCCTGGAACGCGGTCACCTGCAGACGAAAATGGTCGAGCACGTCGGCCTGGGCGAGATCGTGGAAGCGCGCGAGAATGTCGGCGCGGCGCCCCGCGTGCATCAGGTCCTCGATCCGGTCCGACCATTGGCGATACGCCTGCACCGCCTGGCGCACCTCGACCACGCGCTCGACCTGCGCCGGATTGTCGGCGACCAGCTCGGCCAGTTGATCGATGCGCCGGTCCACGTCGACCCATACCGCGACCGGCGTCGTGAAGCGGACGTCGTTGGCAAGCACGGCGCCGCGCAGCGCGACCGATTCCGACAGCACCGGGTCGAGAATCGCGGTGCTCTGGCGCAGCACTTCCTCGCTGTGCATTGCCCAGCGCTCGGCTCGCGCCGTATCGGCCTGCGCCTTCACGAGTCCGGAGAGCAGCGCCAGTTCGAGAACGGCGGGAATCGCGATCAGCAACAGGCCTTTAGTGGTCAGTCTCATGCGTACGCATTGGTGGGAATGGCCGGCGGATCGTGCACGGAATCGGCACATTATGTCGGCGTTTGCGCGGGAAGACAAAGCGGGCCGCAGGCCGGGCCGCACGGGAAGCCGGCGCGAACGCGACGCGAGACACGCCGCCCGGCTGTCGGGCGCCGTATGCGCCGCATACACCGCAGGCGCCTCATGCGTCAGGAATCCAGATAAAACTGTAATAGAAATCGAAGATTATGCCCCCGGCTGGATCATTCCCGCCGCCATCCGGCGCGCATGCACTTTTTTTGTGCCTGTTGTCGCTATTCAGGTGCAAAGTCCAGCCCACGCGGCACGGTGCGAAATCGTGTGCAAGTCCATCCCGGTGCCTGCTTGCACCGCACCGGCGCCGCCGGCACAACTTTGGCCCACTTCTTGCTCACATAGCGCACTTTTTGGCATAAGCGGGACACATCGATGGAAAGTCTGAAATACGGCGCCGACACCGAGTTTCTTCTGCTCGGCGCCGCCATGGTGCTGGCGATGCACGCGGGCTTCGCGTTCCTGGAACTCGGCACGGTGCGCAAGAAGAATCAGGTCAATGCGCTCGTCAAGATCCTCGTGGATTTCGCCGTCTCGACGATCGCGTATTTCTTCATCGGCTACACGATCGCGTACGGCGTGCAGTTTTTCGGCAGCGCCGCGTCGCTCGCCGAGCACAACGGCTACGGGCTCGTGCGCTTCTTCTTCCTGCTGACGTTCGCCGCCGCGATTCCGGCGATCGTCTCGGGCGGCATCGCCGAGCGCTCGAAATTCAACCCGCAGCTGTTCGCGACGTTCGTGCTGGTCGGCTTCGTCTATCCGTTCTTCGAAGGCATCGCGTGGAATAACCGCTTCGGCATTCAGGACTGGCTCACGCAGGCGTTCGGCGCACCGTTCCACGACTTCGCGGGCTCGGTCGTCGTGCACGCGTTCGGCGGCTGGGTCGCGTTGCCGGCCGTGCTGCTGCTCGGCGCGCGCCACGGCCGTTATCACCGCGACGGCGGCATCGCCGCGCATCCGCCCTCGAACATTCCGTTTCTCGCGCTCGGCGCATGGGTGCTGACGGTCGGCTGGTTCGGCTTTAACGTGATGAGCGCGCAGACGCTCGACAAGATCAGCGGCCTCGTCGCGGTCAACTCGCTGATGGCGATGGTCGGCGGCACGCTGAGCGCCTGGTTCGCCGGCCGCAACGACCCCGGCTTCACGTACAACGGCCCGCTCGCCGGACTCGTCGCGGTATGCGCGGGCTCCGACCTCATGCACCCGCTCGGCGCGCTGGTGACGGGCGGCATCGCCGGCGTGCTGTTCGTCTATATGTTCACCTGCGTGCAGAACCGCTGGCGCATCGACGACGTGCTCGGCGTATGGCCGCTGCACGGCCTGTGCGGCGCGTGGGGCGGCATCGCGGCCGGCATCTTCGGGATGCGCGCGCTGGGCGGCATGGGTGGCGTGTCGCTCGGCGCGCAGGTGCTCGGCACGCTCGGCGGCATCGTCGTGGCGGTGCTCGGCGGCACGCTCGTGTATGGCGTGATCCGCATGACCGTGGGCCTGAGGCTCGATCAGGAAGAGGAATACAACGGCGCGGATCTGTCGATCCACAAGATTTCGGCGACGCCGGAGTGAGCCGGGGTGCGCGTACAAATGCGCACACCGATGTTAGACTGCGCGGCTGGAGATGGCATTCTCCCTTAACCGCCCTTGGGGCTGATGATGCCTGCTACGCCCGGTCATGCGGACGCGGCATCGTCTCGCCCGCATGAACCGGTTTGTCGACACACTCCGGTTTCCGATCCTCTTCCATGTATTGGTCCTTTCTCGCTGTCGCCATCGGCGGCGCACTCGGCTCGCTGTTTCGCTGGTTCCTCGGCATTCGCCTGAACGGCCTGTTTAGCGGACTGCCGCTCGGCACGCTGGCCGCCAACGTGATCGCCGGCTACATCATCGGCGTGGCGGTCGCGGGCTTCGCGCGCGTGCCGCAACTCGCGCCGGAATGGCGGCTCTTCGTCATCACCGGTTTGATGGGTGGTCTCTCAACGTTCTCGACCTTCTCCGCCGAAGTCGTGCAACGCCTGCAGGACGGACGGCTCGGCTGGGCTGCCGGCGAAGTCGCGATTCACGTCAGCGCCTCGCTCGCGATGACGATCCTCGGCATCGCAACGGTGTCGCTGCTGTCGCGCTGAGCAGCCGGCTCGACACCCGCGCAGTACTCGCGTGCGGACATGCGTGCCGCCGCCCGAAAAACCCAACCGGGAGCGAAACCGGAACCCGTTCGACGGTCTCGCCGACTCTCGCGGCCGGCGCAGAAATCGACTTTTCAGTATCGGCGATGTATAAGCCCACAGGGCCTACGCCTCAACACGGACACAGCGGGAAGCCGGTGAGATTCCGGCGCGGTCGCGCCACTGTATCGGGGGAACCTGTTTCACCCCGGAGTCAGACCTCGCTATGTCGTCTTTTCCCAACCTGCACGGAACGCGCAATTCCTGGAGATTCAACATGCTTGATCGACTCGCCGAGATTTTCAACGATTCGGATTCGAGAGTCCGCAGCAAATTATTCGGCATCTACGGCGTGCTGATCGCCATCAACCTGCTCGCGTGGGTGTGGGCGATCGTGGCGTTCCACCACTATCCGGTGCTGCTCGGCACCGCGCTGCTCGCGTACGGATTCGGCCTGCGCCATGCCGTCGACGCCGACCACATCGCCGCCATCGACAACGTGACGCGCAAGCTCATGCAGGAACGCAAGCGGCCCGTTGCCGTGGGCTTCTTTTTCTCGCTCGGCCATTCGAGCGTCGTCGTGCTCGCGTCGGTCGCGGTGGCGCTCGCGACCACCGCGATCCAGGGCCGCTTCGACAACTACAGGGAGATCGGCGGCATCGTCAGCACGGCCGTGTCGTCCTTTTTCCTGTTCGCGCTCGCGCTGATGAACTTCCTGATTCTGCGCGGCATCTACCGCGCGTGGCGCCACGTGCGCAATGGCGGCGCCTATGTCGACGACGACTTCGACATGCTGCTCGCGAATCGAGGCTTCATCGCGCGCCTGTTCCGGCCGCTCTTCCGGCTCGTGACGCGTAGCTGGCACATGTATCCGATCGGCTTTCTGTTCGGCCTCGGCTTCGACACCGCCACGGAAATCGGCCTGCTCGGCATCGCGGCGACGCAGGCGGCCAAGGGGCTCTCGCCGTGGGCGATCATGGTGTTTCCGGTGCTGTTCAGTGCGGGCATGTCGCTCGTCGACACGCTCGACGGCCACCTGATGCTCGGCGCCTACAGCTGGGCGTACGAAAGGCCGCTGCGCAAGATCTACTACAACATGACGATCACGCTCGTCTCGATCGCGGTCGCGCTCGTGATCGGCGGCATCGAGGCGCTCGGCCTTCTCGCGGATCAGCTGAACCTGAAAGGCGGCATCTGGGACGCGATCGGCGCGCTCAACGATAACTTCGGCATGCTCGGCTACATCATCATCGGCATCTTCGCGCTCAGCTGGCTCGTGTCGGCGGCGATCTATCGCGTGAAGCGTTTCGACGAGGTGCAGACCAACCCGCAGGTCTGAGCGTACGAGAGCGGAAAGAAAGCGGAAAAGAAAAAAAGGCGTCACGTTGCCGTGACGCCTTAAAAGTTCTAGCCATTCCGAGGGCCGTGCTAGAACCTGAGAGACGGTATTAAAGCAAAAGCAGCGGGGGTTAAAAGCGGTGCCGCAGTGCCTGAAAGCATTCGCCGCCGAGCCCCTTGCATTCCCGCGCGATACGGGCAACGGGAACGATACGGCCGGCAACCTTTCTGGAAGATTCCATCTTTCGAAATAATGTTCCATTTTTTATGATTATGCTGACTAAGTCAAGCAAAATCCGAATCCAGGTCGTTCCGGCAACTTTTTCCGATAGAATCGATTTGTCACAAACAAAACTGAACTGGTGCCACGGCTGGAAGATGCCCGCCGTCTTCCGTAGACCGGCCGTCGACTGGGGACGAACTCAGAATCTGAAATACAGTTCCAAAAAACCATGAAACGACCTACTCCGATCCCGAGCGCAGCGGTCGTCGCCAGAGACCGGGACGGCTCGGGCGACGAAGTCACCGCCCTCGCTCGCGGCCTGACCGTGCTGCGCTCGATTGCCGCCGCGAACGCGCCGCTGAGCAATCGCGAACTCGCCGAACTCACCGGCATTCCGAAGCCAACGGTCTCGCGCATCACGGCGACGCTGGTCAGCGCCGGCTTCCTGCTGCGGCTGCCCGACAGCGAACGCTTCGTGCTGACTTCGTCGGTGCTGGAGCTGAGCAACGGCTTTCTGCGCAATTTCGACATCCGCGCCCGCGCACGGCCTTTCCTGATCGAACTCGCCGAGCGCACCGCCCTCTCGGTGCATCTGGCCGTGCGCGACCGCTTCGACATGGTCGTAATCGACACGATCCGGCCGCGCTCGGCGGTGCTCGTGTCGCGGCTCGAAATCGGCTCGCGCATGAGCCTGACGCGCACCGCGGTCGGCCGCGCCTATCTGGTGGCGCTCGAGCAGCCGGAACGCGAAGCGTTGCTTGCCGGTCTGCAGACGGCCGAAGGCAACGAATGGGGCTACATCGGCGGACGGCTCGAAAGCGCGATCGAGGACACGCTGGAGCGCGGCTTCGCGATCGCCACCGGCGAGTGGTACGACGGCCTCAATGCGATCGCGCTCGGCTTCGTCGGGCCGTCGGGCGAGCGCTATGCGGTCAATTGCGGCGGCGCGGCCGACCAGTGCCCGCGCGACTGGCTCATCTCGCATGCCGCGCCCGCGCTGCTCGAATGCATCGGCAAGATCGTGCTCGAAGTCGGCGGCACGCCGGCGCGCCGGCTCGACACCTGAGGCACCGAGACAGACACCGCGACAGGCACGGCGAAAAGCACCGCGGCCGGATGCGCCACCAGCCGGCGCACGCGGCCGACGGCGCCCGGCGAGGCGCCCCTTCACACCAGGCCAACAATTTCCCAACATCCTGTAACCTTCGTAATTAAACGAAAAATAGGCGGCTGGACTGTTACAGAGACCGCAACGTACGATCACGCATCCCGTCGCGGGATACACGCGCATCTGGCCGTTTTTGCCGTCGAAAACGGCGCCGCGCGCGCCGTGGTGATTCCGCATTGCGTTAACATCTCTGTCCCGCGCCTCGGGTAGCATCGCGTTGCGCGACGCACCCGCAACCGAACGCAACCTGACGCAACCGCAGCCGCCTGTCATGCCGTCCACGTGTCGCCGCCCTGCGGGCGCGGCAAACGCGCGAGCGGCGCACATCAAAAAGCCAGCCACCCGACCGAACCGATGGACGAACAACAAAAGCACCTGGAAAACCAGCGCCCCACCGCTTCCCAACCGTCGGCAAGCGGCGCGCAACATGGCGCGCCCGGCGCGGTAAAGCGGCATCGCGGCCGCACCATCGCACTGATCGTCGCGGTTCTGGTCATTCTCGGAGTGGTGCTATGGCGCTGGCATCCGTGGGGCGGCGCGAGCGGCGCCAGCGCCCCGACCGGCGCAAGCGGTGCGCGGGGCGGTGGCCGCTTTGGCCGCGGCGGTCCGAACGCGATGGCGAACATGGCGCAGCCGGTGCACGTCGCCACCGCCACGCAAGGCGAGATGCCGGTCGTGCTGACCGCGCTCGGCACGGTCACGCCGCTGGCTACCGTGACCGTGCTGCCGCAGCTGAGCGGCGTCCTGCAGGACGTCTATTTCAAGGAAGGCCAGATGGTCAGGAAGGGCGACGTGCTGGCCCAGATCGACCCGCGCCCGTACGAGATTTCGCTGCGCAACGCCGAGGGCACACTGGTGCGCGACGAGGCGCTGCTCGCCACCGCGCGCCTCGACCTCAAGCGCTACCAGACACTGCTCGCGCAGGACTCGATCGCGAGCCAGCAGGTCGACACGCAGGCATCGCTCGTGCGCCAGTACGAAGGCACCGTGAAGTCCGACCAGGCGAATGTCGACAGTTTCAAGCTCGACCTCATCTATGCGCGCATCACCGCGCCGGTGTCGGGCCGCGTCGGCCTGCGCCAGGTCGATCCGGGCAACTACGTGACCTCGGGCCTCGCGAACGGCATCGCGGTCATCACGCAGTTACAGCCGATCAGCGTGATCTTCACGACTTCGGAAGACAACCTGCAGCAGATCATCCAGCACACGCAGAACGGCGAACAGCTCTCGGCCACCGCCTACGACCGCAGCAACACGCGGCCGCTCGAAGTCGGCTCGCTGAAGACGATGGACAACCAGATCGACACGACCACCGGCACGGTGCGTCTGCGCGCGCTCTTCGATAACAAGGACAACGGGCTGTTCCCGAACCAGTTCGTCAACACGCGCCTGCTCGTCGACACGATCAAGGACGCCGTCATCGTGCCGACCTCGGCGGTGCTCAACGGCTCGATGGGTCCGTTCGTCTACGTCGTGAAGGACGACAACACGGTCACGGTCCGGCCGGTCAAGCCCGGTCCCGTGGACGGCGAGCGCACCAGCATCAAGTCGGGCCTCGCGCTCGGCGAGCGCGTCGTGATCGACGGTTCGGACCGTCTGCGCGAAGGCTCGAAGATCACGATTCCGGCCGAGCGTCCCAGTGGTGCATCGGGCGCGCACGGCGCGGCCGGCGCCTCGGGCGCTTCCGCCGCGCATGCGCATCGCGGCAGACACGCGTCGCAGGCTGCGCAATAAAGTAAAAGGCACGGCACTTACCGCATGAATCCATCCCGCGCTTTTATTCTGCGTCCCGTCGGCACCGCGCTGCTCATGGCGGCGATCATGCTGGTCGGCCTCGTGGCGCTGCGCTTTCTGCCGCTCTCCGCGCTACCCGAGGTCGACTATCCGACGATCCAGGTGCAGACCTTCTATCCGGGCGCGAGTCCGGACGTGATGACGTCGTCGGTGACGGCGCCGCTCGAGCGGCAGTTCGGACAGATGCCGTCGCTCAATCAGATGTCGTCGCAAAGCTCGGCAGGCTCGTCGATCATCACACTGCAGTTCAGCCTCGACTTGCCGCTCGACATCGCCGAGCAGGAAGTGCAGGCCGCCATCAATGCGGCCGGCAACCTGCTGCCGTCCGACCTGCCCGCACCGCCGATCTACGCGAAGGTCAATCCGGCCGACGCGCCGATCATCACGCTCGCGATCACCTCGAAAACGCTGCCGCTCACCCAGGTGCAGGACCTCGCCGACACGCGCCTCGCGCAGAAAATCTCGCAGGTCGCGGGCGTGGGTCTCGTCAGTCTGTCGGGCGGCCAGCGCCCGGCCGTGCGGATTCAGGCGAACCCGCGCGCGCTCGCCGCGTACGGCCTGAATCTCGACGATCTGCGCACCACGATCTCGAACCTCAACGTCAACACGCCGAAGGGCAACTTCGACGGCCCGACGCGCAACTACACGATCAACTCGAACGACCAGCTGACCGATCCCGACCAGTACAAGAGCGCGGTCATCGCCTACAAGAACGGCCGGCCGGTCATGCTGACCGACGTCGCGAACATCGTCGCGGGCGCGGAGAACACCAAGCTCGGCGCGTGGGTCGACAACACGCCGGCGATCATCCTGAACGTGCAGCGCCAGCCGGGCGCGAACGTGATCCAGGTGGTCGACAGCATCAAGGCGCTGCTGCCGCAACTGCAGCAGGCGCTGCCCGCCGCGCTCGACGTGCAGGTCGTCACCGACCGCACCACGACGATCCGCGCCTCGGTGCGCGACGTGCAGTTCGAACTGGCGATGTCGGTCGTGCTGGTCGTGCTGGTGATGTACCTGTTCCTCGCCAACGTCTACGCGACGATCATCCCGAGCCTCTCGGTGCCGCTCTCGCTGATCGGCACGCTCGCCGTGATGTACCTGTGCGGCTTCTCGCTCGACAACCTCTCGCTGATGGCGCTGACCATCGCGACCGGCTTCGTGGTCGACGACGCGATCGTGATGATCGAGAACATCGCGCGCTACGTCGAGGAAGGCGACACGGCGCTCGAAGCCGCGCTGAAGGGCTCCAAGCAGATCGGCTTCACGATCATCTCGCTGACGGTCTCGCTGATCGCGGTGCTGATTCCGCTGCTGTTCATGGGCGACGTGGTCGGCCGGCTGTTCCACGAATTCGCGATCACGCTCGCGGTGACGATCGTGATCTCGGCGGTCGTCTCGCTCACGCTCGTGCCGATGATGTGCGCGAAGCTGCTGCGTCACACGCCACCGCACGAAAGCCACCGCTTCGAGGCGAAGGCGCACCGCTTCATCGACTGGGTAATCGCGCGCTACGCGGTCGCGCTCACGTGGGTGCTGAACCGGCAGCGCTCGACGCTCGTCGTCGCCGTGCTCACGCTCGTGCTGACCGGGCTGCTCTACGTGTTCGTGCCGAAGGGCTTCTTCCCCGTGCAGGACACCGGCGTGATCCAGGCGATCACGCAGATGCCGCAGTCGGTCTCGTTCGCGTCGATGGCCGAGCGTCAGCAGGCGCTCGCCGCGCAAATTCTGAAGAACCCGGACGTCGACAGCCTCACGTCGTTCATCGGCGTGGACGGCAGCAACATCACGCTGAACAGCGGCCGCATGCTCATCAACCTGAAGCCGCGCGACGACCGCAGCCATACCGCGAGCGACGTGATCCGCCAGTTGCAGAAGGACGTCGCGCACATTCCGGGCGCCTCGCTCTTCATGCAGCCGGTGCAGGACCTGACGATCGACTCGACCGTGAGCCCGACGCAGTACCAGTTCATGCTGACCGATCCGAACATCAGCGAATTCACGACATGGGTGCCGAAGCTGGTCGACCGCCTGAAGCAGTCGCCCGAACTCGCCGACGTCGCGACCGATCTGCAGGACAACGGCCGCTCGGTGTTCATCGAGATCGACCGCGCGACTGCCGCGCGCTTCGGCATCACACCGGCCACGATCGACAGCGCGCTGTACGACGCGTTCGGCCAGCGCATCATCTCGACGATCTTCACGCAGTCGAACCAGTACCGCGTGATTCTCGAAGCGCAGCCGACGATGCAGCAATACACCGATTCGCTGAATTCGATCTACCTGCCCTCTTCCACCTCGACGGGCGGCCAGGTGCCGCTGTCGTCGATCGCGAAGTTCATCGAACGGCCCGCGCCGCTGCTCGTCACGCACCTGAGCCAGTTCCCGGCCACCACGGTGTCGTTCAACCTCGCGCCCGGTTCGTCGCTCGGCGCGGCCGTGCAGGCGATTCAGCAGGCCGAGCAGGACATCGGCCTGCCCGCCTCGTTCCAGACGCGCTTCCAGGGCGCGGCGCTCGCGTTCCAGGCCTCGCTCGCCAACGAGCTGTTCCTGATCCTCGCGGCGATCGTCACGATGTACATCGTGCTCGGCGTGCTGTACGAGAGCTTCATCCATCCGATCACGATTCTCTCCACGCTGCCGTCGGCCGGCGTCGGCGCGCTGCTCGCGCTGCTCATGACCGGCCATGATCTCGACATCATCGGCATCATCGGCATCGTGCTGCTGATCGGCATCGTGAAGAAGAACGCGATCATGATGATCGACTTCGCGCTCTACGCCGAGCGCGAGGAAGGCAAGCCGCCGCGCGAGGCGATCTACCAGGCGTGTCTCTTGCGCTTCCGGCCGATCCTGATGACCACGTTGGCCGCCCTGCTCGGCGCGCTGCCGCTGATGCTCGGCACCGGCGCAGGCTCGGAGCTGCGCCGCCCGCTCGGCATCGCGATCGCGGGCGGCCTGATCGTGAGCCAGCTGCTGACGCTGTTCACGACGCCGGTGATCTACCTCGCGTTCGATTCGCTCGGCCGCCGCCTGCGCGAGCGCTTCAACCGTAGCGACTCGTCCGGCAGCGCCACGCCGCCCGCCACCGATGCGGGGAACTAGGCGATGAACCTGTCGCGTCCGTTCATTTCCCGCCCGGTCGCCACCACGCTGCTGGCGATCGGCATCGCGCTGTCGGGCGTGTTCGCGTTCACGAAGCTGCCGGTCGCGCCCTTGCCGCAGGTCGATTTCCCGACCATCTCGATCCAGGCGTCGCTGCCGGGCGCGAGCCCCGAGACCGTGGCGACGAGCGTCGCGAGTCCGCTCGAACGGCATCTGGGCTCGATCGCCGACGTCACCGAAATGACCTCGTCGAGTTCGGTCGGCGCGGCGCGCATCACGATGCAGTTCGGCCTGAACCGCGACATCGACGGCGCCGCGCGCGACGTGCAGGCCGCCATCAACGCGGCGCGCGCCGACCTGCCCGCGAGCCTGCGCAGCAACCCGACCTATCATAAGGTCAACCCCGCCGACGCGCCGATCCTGATTCTCGCGCTCACCTCGCACACGCTGACGGCCGGCCAGTTGTACGACTCGGCCGCCACGGTGCTGCAGCAGTCGCTCTCGCAGGTGGACGGCATCGGCGAAGTGGACGTGAACGGCTCGGCGAACCCGGCCGTGCGCGTCGAACTGGAGCCGCATGCGCTGTCGCACTACGGCATCGGTCTCGAAGACGTGCGCGCGGCGCTCGCCTCGGCCAACGCGAACAGCCCGAAAGGCTCGATCGAGTTCGGCGAGAACCGCGTGCAGCTCTACACCAACGACCAGGCGAGCAAGGCATCGCAGTACAAGGACCTCGTGATCGCCTATCGCAACGGCGCGCCGGTCAAGCTCTCGGACATGGGCGAGGTTGTCGATTCGGTCGAAGACCTGCGCAACCTCGGCCTCTTCAACGGCAAGCGCTCGGTGCTCGTGATCCTGTACCGGCAGCCCGGCGCGAACATCATCGAGACCGTCGACCGCGTCAAGGCCATGCTGCCGCAACTGCACGCGTCGCTGCCCGCCGACGTCGACATCGAGCCGACCTCGGACCGCTCCACGACGATCCGCGCGTCGCTGAAGGACACCGAGCGCACGCTCGTGATCGCGGTCGCGCTCGTCGTGATGGTGGTGTTCCTGTTCCTGCGCAACTGGCGCGCCACGCTGATTCCGAGCGTGGCCGTGCCGATCTCGATCATCGGCACGTTCGGCGCGATGTATCTGATGGGCTTCTCGATCGACAACCTCTCGCTGATGGCGCTGACCATCGCGACCGGCTTCGTCGTCGACGACGCGATCGTCGTGCTCGAAAACATCTCGCGGCACATCGAGAACGGCGTGCCGCGCATGAAGGCCGCGTTCCGCGGCGCGCGCGAGGTCGGCTTCACGGTGATGTCGATCAGCATCTCGCTCGTCGCGGTGTTCCTGCCGATTCTGCTGATGGGCGGCATCGTCGGGCGCCTCTTCCGCGAGTTCGCGCTGACGCTGTCGCTCGCGATCGCGGTGTCGCTCCTCGTCTCGCTCACGCTCACGCCGATGATGTGCTCGCGCCTGTTGCGCGAGCCGCACGAAAAGCGCGAGGAAAGCCGCTTCGGCCAGTGGCTCGAGCGCGGCTTCATGTCGATGCAGCGCGGCTACGAGCGCACGCTCTGCTGGGCGCTGCGCCATCCGCTCCTGATCGTCACCATCCTGCTGCTGACGATCGCGCTGAACGTCGCGCTCTACATCATCGTGCCGAAGGGCTTCTTTCCGCAGCAGGACACCGGGCGGCTCGTCGGCGGCATCCAGGCCGACCAGAGCACCTCGTTCCAGGCGATGAAGGGCAAGTTCGCGCAGATGATGGACATCGTCGGCAAAAACCCGGCCGTCGACAGCGTGGTCGGCTTCACGGGCGGCCGGCAGACCAACTCGGGCTTCATGTTCGTGTCGCTCAAGTCGAAGAGCGAGCGCAAGCTCTCCGCCGATCAGGTGATCCAGCAGCTGCGCGCACCGCTTGGCGACGTGGCCGGCGCGCGCACGTTCCTGCAATCGGTGCAGGACATCCGCGTGGGCGGCCGGCAATCGAACGCGCAGTATCAGTTCACGCTGCTCGCCGACTCGACGCCCGACCTCTACAAGTGGGGACCGAAGCTGACCGAAGCGCTGCAGGCGCGCAAGGAACTCGCGGACGTCAACTCCGACCAGCAGCAAGGCGGCCTCGAAGCGATGGTGACGATCGACCGCGCGACCGCGTCGCGCGTCGGCATCAAGCCCGCGCAGATCGACAACACGCTCTACGACGCGTTCGGCCAGCGCCAGGTGTCGACGATCTACAACCCGCTGAACCAGTATCACGTCGTGATGGAAGTCGCGCCGCGCTACTGGCAGAGCCCGGAGATGCTGAATGAAATCTTCGTCAGCACCTCGGGCGGCAGCGCGAGCGGCGCGCAAACCACCAACGCGCCGGCCGGCACGGTGACCGCGCACGCGGCGGCGAGTACGACCAGCACAACCAGCACGACCAGTGCGGCCACGGGCGGCGCGGCGGGCACCACCGCCACGAGCGCGGCCAGCATCGCCGCCGACTCCGCGCGCAACCAGGCGATCAACTCGATCGCGGCGAGCGGCAAGTCGAGCGCGTCGTCGGGCTCGCCGGTGTCGACCGCGAAGGAAACGATGGTGCCGCTCTCGGCCATCGCGAGCTTCGGGCCGGGCACCACGCCGCTGTCGGTCAATCACCAGAGCCAGTTCGTGGCCTCGACGATTTCGTTCAACCTGCCGCCGGGCGTGTCGCTCTCCACCGCCACCCAGGCGATCTACGACACGATGGCCGAAATCGGCATGCCGGGCACGATCCACGGCAGCTTCCAGGGCACCGCGCAGGCGTTCCAGCAGTCGATGTCCGACCAGCCGATCCTGATCCTCGCGGCGCTCGCGGCCGTCTACATCGTGCTCGGCATCCTGTACGAAAGCTACATCCATCCGCTGACGATTCTCTCGACGCTGCCGTCGGCCGGCGTCGGCGCCCTGCTCGCGCTGCTGCTCTTCAAGACCGAGTTCAGCATCATCGCGCTGATCGGCGTGATCCTGCTGATCGGCATCGTGAAGAAGAACGCGATCATGATGGTGGACTTCGCGATCGAGGCCTCGCGCCACGGGCTGTCGTCGCGCGATGCGATCTACCAGGCGTGTCTGCTGCGCTTCCGGCCGATCATGATGACCACGTTCGCGGCGCTGCTCGGCGCGTTGCCGCTCGCGTTCGGACGCGGCGAAGGCGCGGAGATGCGCGCGCCGCTCGGTATTTCGATCGTCGGCGGGCTGATCGTGAGCCAGATGCTCACGCTCTATACGACGCCGGTCGTGTATCTCTACATGGACCGCATCCGCGTGCGCTGGGAAGCGCGAAAGGCGCGCCGCTCGGGTGGCGCGACGCCGACGTCGTCGTAACGTTCAATGGCAACGCGGCGGGTTGGCATGCCCGATAAATTCGATGCATGCGAACCCGCCGCGTGAGCCGGTGCGACCAACCAGCAGAAGACTTTTAAAGCGAGAGCTTCGGCGTTTTCCCGCGGCGTTTCGTTGAAAACTTTTGCTCCGCGTTGCCGTTCTTAAGCCGGCTCGGCGTTTCTGTTCAGGGTTTTTGCTCAGAGTTTCTGTGCAATAGCCAGCGCAAAAATCCGCTGCCATTGGCGCGCCTCGCGCTCGCCCGACATCGGCACGATCCACTCGGCGTGCCGCGGGTCCTTCACCTCGAGCGCAAGTTGTGCCTGCGCGCCGCCGCCCCGCACTTCGGCGCCGAGCAGATCGGCGAAGATATACGCGCCCTTTTCGTCGCCGACGCGAATCTCGCAGAGCCGCTTGGCCGCCGCGAGCCGCAGCGCACCCCAGTTGCCCTTCAGCTCATGCGTCCAGTCGCCGTCGCGCACGTTCGGCGCGACTTCGCGGCGCCGCCGCAACCAGTGCGCCAGCGCGCCGATCAACAGCAGCGCGACCAGCACGGCGACGCCGACCGCGACGGCCAGGCCGAACGCGGCCTGCAACGCATAAAAGGCCCGCACCGCACCGTACACCAGCGCGATCAGCGCAATCAACGCAACGAGAATCGGCATCGCTCACTCACCCGGCAAAAGGCTTGAGCCTAGCACGAGCGCGCGCCGGTCCGCGATGCAACCCGTCGTTGCGCCAATCGCAGCGCCGCGCGCAAGAGGCCAGCGGGCCGACGCGCC
Source organism: Paraburkholderia sp. Ac-20342 (assembly GCF_017104985.1). Lineage (NCBI taxonomy): Bacteria > Pseudomonadati > Pseudomonadota > Betaproteobacteria > Burkholderiales > Burkholderiaceae > Paraburkholderia > Paraburkholderia sp. Ac-20342. Next base: position 19,494 of record NZ_JAAGPQ010000119.1, read on the forward strand.
ACGGCTTGCCTGCCGCTACGGCGCTGCTTAGCCGACTATGCGGCGTGCCCTGGCGGGCACCAAGCGCACCAGCGGGCACCACCGCACCCCGCCCCGCCTCACTGCGCCTTATGCGCCGCCGTCCAGTCCTTGAGCGCCTTCAGCGTGTTCTCGACATGCTTCTCGGGCGACAGGCTCGTGTATTCGTAGATGATCTTGCCGTCCGGCGCGATCACGTACGACACGCGATTGGCCATGCCGCTATGCAGCGGCATGCCGGCGTCGTATGCGCCGATCACCTTCGAATCGGCATCGGCCGCGACCGGGAATTTGCTGCGGCACTCGCTGACCGAGAACTTCGTCAGCGTATCGATGTTGTCGTGCGACACACCGATCACCGTCGCACCGTACTTCCTGTATTCGTCGACCGCATCGGCGAACTCGTGCGCCTCGATCGTGCAGCCCTTCGTGAACGCGGCCGGATAGAAGTACAGCACGACCGGGCCCTTCTTCAGTTCGTCGGCGAGCGAGTAGGTGTAGGTCTTGCCGCCGAGCGAGGCTTCGGTCGTGAAGGTCGGCGCGGTGTCGCCCGGCTTCAGCGTCGCCGATGCGAGCGGCGAATGCATGGCGAATCCGAGCGCCATGACGGCGGCGAACGCCGCCGGTAGGTGTTTGATCTTCATCTGCGTCTCCCTGCGTGAGCACACGCGTTGTCATCCAGTCCGGGGCATCGGGGACGGCCTCGGCCATCCCTGCATCGGCTATTGGAACACGGATGCGCAACGCGCGTAAGCGGCGCGGCATGACGATAAGCGGATCGAAAGCATGCGAGGCCAATGAGGCGAGACCAGCGCGTCGGGCGGCCGGCCCCGGCCGCTCAGACCGCCGACTCGGCGACATGCACCCCGAACCACGCCGCCGCCGACAGATTCAGCTCCGACAGCACGGCGGGCGTGAGCGCCGCGAAGCCGGCCGCCGCGGCAAGCGGCGCGGCGTCGCCGCCCTCGCCCG